>JAAEZW010000099.1 GCA_018222665.1 Paracoccaceae bacterium | reverse complement strand
CGTGGTTGAGAGCCATCCATGATAGCAACACAACTGTTTGTCGTACCTAGATCGATTCCAATAACTTTTCCCATTTTGATCCCTTTCTTAATTAGGCGATATCATGCAACGCGAACCCATTATGGCATTAGCGCCGCGTTATCGTGTGTTCGAGTTTTTCCTCGTTCCAACCACGACAGCGGGTATATAGGCAGGCATTTGCGCAACTGCAAGCTTTGGGGGCAATAGTTTCAAGCTTAATTGATGAAATTTGACTTATTGGATAGATTTCTACAAGTGGTTATGTGGATTACAGCGATTTAGCCAAGTTTGATCCAGACTTTTTTCATGTATTTTGTTCTGTACATTTTAGTAAATAAGAAAGGTGAACGTTAGTTTTAACAGATGCTTTGAGGATCTGTTGTGTAGTGCGTTGCTGAGAGTCTTAGATCTTCGTAACTAGTTAATAACATGAAACAATGTGTTCTGATCGAATATGGCTAATGATTTTTCTGGTAGTGACTGGCAATGATGTATGCAACAAGAATAGGAAAAACCGATTACGATACGCAGAACGAAAACAGTGCGAATCGTCACGCTGTGCACTCCCAATATTGGAACATTGACAGAAAGGCTGGTGCGGATAACACAGTTTGTAAAATCGATGACAAGATAGACATCAATGGAATTGAATCCGACCGACGTATTTTGCTGACCACGCTGCTGAGAACTATTCAACACATTTTCGGCACAGAGCTATCCGATGATGGTTGTTTGGTTGTTGCGAAAATTAGTTGCCTGAACTAATTCTTGCGTGGTTACGGCGGAAAGTTCCCTATTCCTTGGGGGAAACACGGCGTTGCATCCTTTATTCTTAAACGGTGGCGAAGAAAGAAATTTAAATGGGTTGCAACTTGGACTACGCATATATCGTTTCTGTAATTCGTGATCTTGCTTTGAAAGCTGGTAACGAAATTATGAAGGTGTATGGCTCGGATGATTTCGGAGTTGATGTCAAGTCCGATGATAGCCCTGTTACAAGGGCAGATCGCGCAGCCGATGAGATTATTTCAGCAGGTTTAATGGAGAATTTTCCCAAAATAGCGCTTGTCACCGAAGAACAGTCCAACACTCATAAATTAACAGCAACAACGTTTTTTATTGTAGACCCCTTAGATGGGACCAAAGAATTCATAAAACGTCGCGGTGAATTCACGGTAAATATCGCTCTTGTGGAAAATGGAGTTCCGACCTTGGGTGTTGTTTATGCGCCGGCGATCGGTCGATTGTTTTATACGGACGAAAATGGTCAAACAGTTGAAGAGTTGGGGGCCCATCATGTTGGGCAAATTGGTGAAACCAACGTGCTTTCAGTAAGTGCTGCGGATAATTCTGCCCTGACGGTTGTTGCTTCAAAATCCCATCGCGATCAGGCGACGGACGACTATATTTCAAGATACCAGATAAAAGATATGACTGGTGCAGGTTCATCGCTTAAATTCTGCTTGGTTGCATCTGGTGAAGCAGATTTTTACCCGCGGTTAGGGCGCACGATGGAATGGGATACCGCAGCAGGGCATGCGGTTGTACTTGGTGCTGGTGGTCAAGTACTTCATTTCGACACGCAGGTCCCGTTGATGTACGGCAAAAATGGATTTGAAAACCCGTTCTTTGTCGTCATGTCACCCAAGGTCAAATTACGTTAATCCAAAGGGCGCAAACCGTGTTCTCTGCTAGTGTAGTAAGTGTGGCGAAAATTGTGCCGCCCGAATTTCTTATTCGTGAGACTGAGCTGAAATCTGTGTTATCATTCATCGCGAATACACACGGGCACTCCCAAACAACATTTGCCGACAACGTTTTGGATCCCGTAGATTTGGCCTTTGGCCGGGTTTACGATCAAACATTAGAGGACAAGGCAAAGGCGATCCGATCTACACAAAAGATTATGAAATTTTAGGGTTTGGCGATTACGCTGCCTGAGTACGATAAGCTTCCGTCAAAATCGTATACAATGTTCCAGTATTCGTGTTCGCGCGCAGTTTGGAACAGACGCCATTATCCCGTAGGGTTCGAGATACAAGGGCCAACGCCTTTAGATGTTCAACACCTGCGTTTTCAGGTGCAAATAGAGAAAACACGATGTCCACGGGTTGGCGATCCGCTGCACCAAAATCCACAGGCTTTTCTAGCAAAACAAATGTCCCACAAACGCGGTTTGCGTCCGCGAGACGAGCGTGAGGAAGTGCAACGCCGTTGCCAACACCTGTTGGTCCCAATGACTCACGTTCAACAAGCGCGTCTAATGTAAGTGACTGCTGAAACCCGTACGAGGTATTTGCGACCTCGCTTATATCTTGCAAAAGGCGTTTTTTGCTTGAAGCGGCGGTGATTACTCGTACCGCTTCAGGCTTTAGCAAATCAAACAATTCCATAGAAACTTAATACTCCCAAGCGTAACTATGGATACGATTTACGGTTCTATCCAACCCACGTTTCCGTCATCGCGACGATAAACGACATTTACGCTTTGTTTGCCCTCGTTCTTAAAAACCAAAAACGGAGCACCTGATAATTCAAGCTGCATGACCGCTTCACCAACAGAGATAGAAGGAATTTTTGTTTCCATCTCAGCTATGATTATAGGTTGCAGTGAATCGGGCTCCGAATCCTCGTTTGCATCATCTGAGGCAAGGATATACGAGGAAGCTTCCAAGAGTTCAACTGGGTTTGGGCGTTCTTTATGGTGGTCCTTTAGTCTGCGTTTGTAGCGGCGCAGTTGTTTTTCCATTTTCTCGCAGCAACTATCAAATGCGGAATATATTTCTGGACTAAACGCTTTGGCCTGCGCAGTTAGGCCAGTCGATAAATGTACAGTTGTTTCACACACGTATTCATGCCCGCTTTTTGAAAATACGACATTTGCGTCAGTCGGTCGCTCTGCATATTTGAAGACCGCATCACCGAGTTCGTTTTTGACATGAGTTTGTAGGGCTTGACCGATATCGATATGCATTCCAGAAATTTGATAACGCATTGTAACTCCTTTAATAATTCACGAAGCAACCACGTGCCCAAAGGCATTACCACATCGCGGGCGTAGTGGACGTCCGTATCAGGAAATGGCAGAGAACAAGAGGGGACTTTTATATCCATTTTCTTGGTAAAAGACTCGCCTAGAAAATTTCTCCACTTCTTTATAGAAGTCGACGAAGGGGCCTTGTGTCAACCTTAAGATCGAATTTTTGTGATTTGTATCAAACGATTTTAAAATTATCACCTAGATAAACACGTTTCACGTTTGCATCTGAAACAACTTCGTTTGCCGTTCCAGACATAAGAACTTTTCCATCATGTAGAATATACGCACGATCCACGATTTCCAAAGTTTCTCTTACATTGTGATCCGTAATCAGAACACCAATACCACGCGTCTTAAGGTCCGAAACTAAATCCCGAATGTCGCTGACTGAAATTGGATCAACGCCAGCAAAGGGTTCGTCCAACAGTAAATATTTGGGCTTTGCGGCCAGGGCTCGGGCAATTTCGACGCGTCGGCGTTCCCCACCTGATAACGCAACGGCAGATGTTCTTCGTAGGTGTTCAATGGAAAATTCGCCAAGCAATTCTTCTAATCGTTCGCGACGTGTATGATGATCAGGTTCTGACACATCTAAGATCGCTGAGATGTTATCTTCTACACTTAGCCCTCGGAAAATGGACACCTCTTGGGGTAGATATCCAATGCCCAGTCGAGCACGGCGATACATGGGCAGGGTAGAAACATCGACACCATCAACTTTGACTTGGCCGCCATCAGGGTTGACCAAACCAGCAATCGAATAAAACGTTGTCGTTTTGCCAGATCCGTTTGGTCCAAGCAGTGCAACAACTTCACCGCGATGTAGTTGCATTGACACATCATGGATCACGGTGCGTTTTTTGTAGCTTTTTCTTAGGCCTTTAATGGTTAGCCCAGAGTCTGATGCTACTTCGTTTAATGTTGCTTCGGCCAACGTCAATTACCCCCTGGGATTAACGTTGTGGACACGCGGCCTGTCATCACAGCCGATCCAGTGTCTGTGTTCAATTCAATGTTCTCAGCATTCAGTGTGTTGCCCGCCTGCAGAAGCATAGCATTGCCGTTTAGATAAATCATGCTTTCGGACAATTGATATGTTACTTCGTCACCTTTTGCCACGTCGCCAGAACTCTCTAAATAGACCGAGCCAGATGCATAAATTGTTTTTATGTCACTTTGATCTTCAGTGTATTCAATCCGAACAAACGCAGCGGTTAATTTTGTGAGCCCTTGAATAATTTCGACAGCTCCTGACATCTGGATTTGACCCGTTACTTCGTCAATCTCCATTTTGTCAGCCTGCGCCTCAATCGGTTGACTGCTATCTTCAGCCAATGATCCGAATTGTCCCGCAGTATCTTGGGCAACAACGTATGTGGTCGTAAAAATAAGAACCAATATCGTGCGAAGAAATGTCATCAATTGTCCAATTCGTTATTGCTCTGGATTGTATATCAGTTTCACGTTGTCAGTAAAAACAAATCTGCGGGGCGAGTTGGAAGTTTGGCGAAATATCTCCAATTTCTCTGCGGTGATTGAATGATTTCGGTCAATTAACTTTACACTCCCTTCAAAAACAGAATTGGTCATATCGCGATTTGTGAGCAGTTTGCCTGCATTCACTTGTCGCGTTTCATCGTCGGTCATCACAACATCGCCGGTGAATCCAACGGTGTCTGCTGCGGTGTCCAAACGTGCTTGGTTTGCCGTGATGATGCCTATGGAAATTTGATCATCGATAAATTCTGCACGCACAGTCGTGAACGTAGTAACCTCTTGATCGCCCTTCGCAGGTACCAGCCGTTCGGCGGATATCCTGATTTCAGTGCCGTTTTGTGTTGAGCCGATGTAAAGGGGATTGGCAACAGCTTGCTCTCTTAACCGTTCGCTAATTTCGCGAACAGAAAAGGGCAAATTGGTTTGATCGGTTTGACCACGTGATAAGGCAAAAACACCTATGATTAACAGGATTGCAACCGCGGGCAAAATGATTTTCACAGCAAATATGGTCTGTGAATATGTCAACTTGCGCCCTGCCATTGTGCATCAGTGCGAGAAGATATCTTCGTCGGGCCATCCTTTTAGGTCAAGCAAGGCGCGTTGTGGCAGAAAATCGAAACAGGCTTGGGCAATTTCTGCACGTTCTTCCCTTTCCAACCGTTCATTCAGTACATCGCGTAAACGATGCAGATAAAGAACATCTGAGGCCGCATAGGATACTTGTGCATCTGAAAGCTTATCTGCACCCCAATCGCTGGATTGTTGCTGTTTGGATATGTCGACGTCTAAGAGTTCCTGAAGTAGGTTTTTCAAACCATGTCTGTCGGTATATGTGCGCACCAATTTGCTTGCAATTTTTGTGCAGTAAACAGGTGCGGTCAAAGCGCCGAATGCATGATACATCGCGGCAATATCAAATCGGCCAAAGTGGAATAGCTTCAGAACCTCTGGATTTTCCAACAATTTGCACAGATTTGGTGCAGATTTCTGTCCCTTGGCGATCTGGACTAAATGTGCGTTTCCATCCCCACCTGACAATTGGACAACACATAAACGATCACGATATGGTTTCAGGCCCATTGTTTCACAATCAATTGCGACGATGGATCCTAAATCTAAATTATCGGGTAAGTCACCTTGGTAGACGTGGTTTGCCAATATTCTAAACCTTTTTGCTTAGTTTTTACTGACATACGTGGGTTTCACGTCCTTCGCAACTCTTGCCGAACAGGAAGATGACGTTACGGCGATAAACAACCTACTGGACCATGTTGGATTGTTTTTTCATAGTTTTGCTAACGAAAGGATCAGACATGACTCCAACTGCGCTTTTTGAACTGAACGGGAAAACGGCTCTTGTCACTGGTGGGGCCACTGGCATAGGGAGGATGGCATCAACAGCACTTGTCGCAGCAGGTGCGCAGGTTTTCATCGCTTCGCGGAAAATCGATGCCTGTCGTGCGACTGCTAATGAAATCAATAGCATGGGTTTTGCAGGCAGTGTGCATGCCATGCAGGGAGATGTCGCAACAGAAGATGGCATCGAGAAATTAATCAATGACTTGGATAACCAAACAGACAAGCTGCATATTTTAATGAATAATGCCGGTCGCACGTGGGGTGCGCCACTGGGAGCGTTTCCACACAGCGCTTGGGCAAAAGTCTTTGACCTGAATGTTGCAGGGATGTTCCATTTGACACAGCGTTTAACCAACAGATTGGCTGGATCCTCCACGCTTGATGATCCCGCACGCGTCGTGAATGTAGGGTCAGTCATGGGTGAAATTCCGATGGGGGATGGTGCCTATTCATACGCGGCATCGAAGGCTGCGGTGCATCAAATGACGCGTATTTTGGCAAAAGAGCTTGCGGATCAACATATCACCGTCAACGCGTTGGCACCTGGCCCATTTCAGTCTGGCATGACCAAATTTGCGATTGGAAAAGATTGCGGAGCAGATCGTGTTGGGGCGCGTGTGCCACTTGGCCGTGTCGGACGACCAGAAGATATTGCGGCATGTATGCAGTTCCTATGTGGTTTAGGTGGCTCTTACATTACGGGTGCGATTATTCCAGTATCTGGTGGTATCAACGTCATGACGGGCCCAAGTATCTTTGGAGAAGATGAATGACGAAACAGATGACTATCGCTGAATATCACGCGCGG
>JAAEZW010000098.1 GCA_018222665.1 Paracoccaceae bacterium | reverse complement strand
CACGGCCTTGGTGAAATACACACGATAGGTCAGCATTTTGCGATCTGGGCGCACCATGCCAGTCAGTTTGACTTCACCAACCCCAAGCGCATAGCCGCGCCCCTGCCAGCCGCGCCAGCCAAGATTAAAACCCGTCAGCTGCCACAACCCATCAAGGCCCAAACACCCAGGCATGATTGGGTTTCCGGGGAAGTGGCAGTCAAAGAACCACAGATCAGGTTTGATATCGAATTCCGCGATCACATGGCCCTTGCCGTGCTCACCACCATCCTCAGAAATCTCCGTGATGCGATCCATCATCAACATCGGAGGTTCAGGCAATTGTGCATTTCCTGGTCCGAACAATTCGCCGCGAGCGCACTTTAACAAATCATCGCGGTCAAAACTTGATGGATATGGTGACATAGTATCGCTTTCATTTTTGTATGCTTTTGCGCTCTCTAGCATCCACAGCTCTGATCTTGCAAGTATTCTCACTTGTTTCACATGCTCTGAATGACGAAAAGAATTGAAACTGCCCGCAAAACGATCATATTATGAGGTGAACATGGAACGGAAGCTTTGAATGCGAAAAGTGTCGATACAACGCGCCCACTACTGGCTGGCGAAATCCGATCTGCGCCCAACGCGGCAGCGGGTTCTTTTGGCTGAGGCATTGGTGGGGGACGGACAGCACCGCCATGTCACGGCGGAAAACCTGTTTGAACGGGCCCAAGGCAGTGGTGAAAAGGTATCATTGGCCACCGTTTACAACACCCTGCGTGCATTTTGCGATGCAGGGTTGTTGCATGAAATCACCGTCGATGGCACCAAAAGCTATTTTGACACGAACACCCATGATCACCCCCATTTCTATTGGGAAGACGACGCAAAGCTGAGCGATGCGCCTGCAGAAGAATTGAAAATCATGCAGGTGCCCGATGCCCCAGACGGCACCGAAATCGCATCCATCGACGTTGTAATCCGACTTCGCAAAAAAGGATAATCCCATGCTCGCTGTGACGTATTCTGCCTTTGGCCCTGCCAAGGATGTCATGACGCTTGTCCAAATGGACACCCCCACCCCCGCTGCGGGTGAGGTTTTGTTAAAACTTGAATATTCGGGCGCAAACCCGTCAGATGCCAAGGCTCGTGCAGGCGCACGCCCTGGTGTAACCAAACCCGCATTTGATGTGATTGTCCCAAATTCTGATGGGGCGGGCATAATCACAGCCGTGGGTCAGGGCGTGGACCCTGCCCGCATTGGATCACGCGTTTGGATTTGGAATGGGCAATGGCAGCGCCCCTTTGGCACCTGCGCTGAATATATCGCGCTGCCCGCAGATCAGGCGGTGGACATGCCCGATGATATGAGTATGGAAACGGGCGCATGTTTGGGTATTCCTGGTCTGACAGCCGCGCATGCGGTTTTGGGCGGCGGTTATGTTACCGGCATGACCCTGTTGATTTCGGGCGGTGCGGGATCGGTTGGACACAATGCCATTCAACTGGCCAAATGGGCGGGTGCAACGGTGATTGCCACGGGGTCGCCCGATGCCTTTGATCGGATCACCGCAGCAGGCGCAGATCATGTTTTGGATTATCGCGCGGCTGATTTGGCGGATCAAATTCTAGCAATTGCGCCAAACGGGGTCGACCGCGCGGTTGAGGTTGAATTCGGGTTAAACGCCGATCTATTGCATAAGGTCGTGCGCGCCAACGGAACTATCGCCGCCTATGGGTCGGGCAAGGAAATGGCCCCAACCTTTCCTTTTGGTCCCTATCTGTTCAAGGCGATCACCATCGACATCGTGTTGATCTATATTCTGCCCAAGGCAGAGCGGGACGCCGCCATTGATGCATTACACCGCGCCCATGCGGCGGGTGCGTTTAAACCCGCGGTGCATCATATCCTGCGATTAGAAGACAGCGCCGCCGCCCATGACGCCACAATGACACCAGGGCGCGCTGGTGCGGTATTGATAAAGATGCGTTAATTCCCAACATGCTGAGTTTTCCTGCGCAGCGCGACACGCATATCTGTCTAAAAAATTACGTGCATTCCCCCTTCCCCCTAGCGCGCAAACATGGTTTCTTGGTCAAAAGATAAGGAGAGATTTATGCCAATCAAAGCATGCGTATTTGATGCCTATGGAACATTATTTGATGTGGCGGCCGCTGCGCGTATCGCAGCCGCAGAGACAGAGCATGCGAAATTGGCGGCAATCTGGCCGCAACTGGCGGAAATTTGGCGTTCAAAGCAGCTTCAATATACTTGGTTGCGGGCGATCACAGGAGATTATACGGATTTTTGGCAAGTCACCCAAGATGGATTGGATTTTGCCATGGCCGCCCTAAGCCTTGAGGGTGAGGCCGAGATGCGCGAACGCCTTTTGGCACTTTATTGGGAATTACAGGCCTATGAAGAAGTGCCCGAAATGCTTGCCAAACTAAAGGAACACGGGTTCATTACTGCTATATTATCAAATGGATCACCCGATATGCTGAATGGCGCGGTGCAATCTGCGGGATTAGAAGAGCTGTTGGATGATGTTTTGTCCGTGGAAAGCGTTGGTATTTTCAAACCCAGCGCAAAGGTCTATGACCTTGTTGGTGAAAAGCTGGGCGTCGCCCCAAGAGAGGTTTTGTTTGTCTCATCCAATGGATGGGATGCGGCGGGGGCCTGTGGATACGGGTTTCAAACCGTCTGGGTGAACCGCGCAGGTGATCCAATGGATAACCTGCCCGCGAAACCAAACTTTGAACTTGATGATCTCACACTGATCCCTGATTTGGCCGTACGCTAATGCCACATTTCAAAACGTCTGACGGCTTAAACCTGCACTACACGGATCAGGGTGCGGGCTTGCCCATTCTGTGTTTGGCGGGACTGACGCGATCAGGGCGCGATTTTGATTTTGTTGCCCCCCACCTAAACGATGTTCGCCTGATCACACTAGATTATCGCGGTCGGGGTGCATCGGATTGGGCAGACGATTTCACTACTTACGCGGTGCCGCGTGAAACGCAGGATGCATTCGAATTACTGGATCATCTGGGGCTGGAAAAAGTTGCGATTTTAGGGACCTCCCGAGGTGGGCTGAACGCAATGTATATGGCCGCAACAGCCAAAGACCGCCTTTTGGGTGTTGCGTTAAATGATGTTGGACCCAAGTTGGAACAAGCGGGTTTGGACATTATTTCCGATTATTTAGGTCGCCGTCCGGCCGCCAAAACCCATGCAGAAGCGGCCACGATGCGCGCACGCACCGCAACAGGTTTTGCAAATGTACCCTGCTCCCGCTGGTTAGAGGAAGCACGTATTTTGTATCAGGAACAACCAGATGGCCTGCATCTGAAATATGATTCAAAACTGCGCGATGCGGTGATAAACGAGTTTAAAAATGCAGGCAAAGTGGATGCATGGCCCCTGTTTGAGGCGCTTCACGGTTTGCCCACGGCCCTAATCCATGGTGCGAATTCTGATCTTTTGTCACGGGAAACCGCACTGGAAATGAAACGACGCATGCCCAAAATGCACCTAACCCATGTTCCAGATCGCGCGCATATTCCGTTTCTGGATGAACCTAAATCGCTCGTCACATTGTCCGCCTGGATTAAGGAGATGAAAGATGGACTATAACCGCATTCGCGCAGCCAATGATCGTCTGATGGGTCATAAACGTATCACGCCCCTGCTGTCATCTCCGTTCCTTGATGACATTGCGGGAAAACAGGTTTTTGTAAAACCCGAATGCTTGCAACACACGGGCAGCTTTAAATATCGCGGTGCCTTTTCTGCGGTGTCGGCCCTGACCGATCAAACACGTGCCAAGGGTGTGATCGCCTTTTCCTCGGGCAATCATGCGCAGGGCGTGGCATTGGCCGCGCGTCAACATGGGATCAGTTCGGTGATCATCATGCCAGCAGACGCGCCAAAGACGAAAATCGACAATACCCGCGCCTTAGGCGCAGAGGTGGTGCTTTATGATCGTGAACATGAGGATCGCGACGAAATCGGCGCGCGCATTTCACAGGAACGCGATCTAACCCTGATCAAACCCTTTGACGAACCAGAGGTGATCGCGGGCCAAGGCACCTGTGGTCTTGAGATCGCGGAACAGGCGGCAGAATTGGGCATCACGGATGCCGATGTTTTGGTCTGTTGCGGAGGTGGTGGCCTGACATCCGGGATCGCACTGGCATTGGAACAGGATGCTCCCAAGATGCGCGTGCGCCCCGTCGAACCCAAGGGGTTTGACGATGTTTGCAGATCCCTGATCTCTGGTCAAATTGAACGAAACCCCACCACCTTGGGCAGCCTGTGTGACGCGATTGTCACCCTGTCCCCAGGGCAGTTGACCTTTCCCATAATGCGACGGTTGTGCCATGCGGGGATCACCGTGACCGAGGAACAGGCCCTCCATGCTATGCAACTGGCCCATGACAGGTTGAAAATTACGATTGAACCGGGAGGTGCAGTTGCACTGGCCGCGGCCCTCTTCGATGGTGATCAGACCTCTTCAGATTGCGTGATCGCGGTTGCCTCGGGCGGGAATGTTGATAGAGATGTGTTCGAACGCGCGCTAACCGCATGAGGACATAAATGAAAATCGCAAAATTAGATCACATTGATCTACATTATCGCGTTGACGGGAACCCAAATGGGCGTCCCGTTGTTTTTGCAAATTCACTGGGCACCGATCTGCGCCTGTGGGACTCGGTCCTGCCCCTGTTGCCGCAGGGCAATTGTTATATCCGCTATGACAAACGCGGACACGGGCTATCGGCCTGCCCACCCGCCCCCTATTCCATGGGGAGCTTGGTGCGCGATGTCGAGGCATTGTTGGACCATCTGAACGTCAAAGATGCGCTGTTCGTCGGCCTGTCCATCGGCGGCATGATCGCCCAAGGTTTGGCCGTAAAACGCATGGATTTGGTGCGTGCTATGGTACTGTCCAACACGGCGGCCAAAATCGGCCAACCCGCATTGTGGGAGGATCGCATCAATGCGGTTCGCAAATCTGGCATTGCGGCCCTGTCTGATGCGGTGATGGAACGCTGGTTTGGGGCCGATTTCCGTGCCACACCCGAATTGGCCGCATGGAAAAACATGTTAGAACGTCAACCTGACGAAGGATATGTCGGGTGCTGTCAGGCGATTTCTGGAACGGATTTTTACACGCCCACATCTGGATTACGCTTGCCGACCCTGGGGATTGCAGGATCCGAAGATGGATCAACTCCCCCGGATTTAGTGCGCGAAACCGTTGAATTGATACCAGGTGCCCGTTTTGAATTGATCCGCCGCGTAGGACATTTGCCCTGCGTTGAAAACCCTGCTGAATACGCCCGTATCCTAAGTGAATTCATGACAGAGGTTGGACATGCCTGATATTTTGCTGGTGCACGGGTCCTGCCATGGTGCCTGGGCCTTTCGCGATTTTGCGCCTGCCTTGCAGGATTTGGGATACACTGCACGTGCGATTGATTTACCTGGACATGGGAACAACCCCCACCCCATCGCAGACATAACACTGGACCTATACGCCGATGCGATTTTGGACGCGATTGGGGATAGCACGATTGTTTTGGGCCATTCCATGGCGGGCTTTCCCATTTCAGCGGCGGCGGAAAAGGCGCCTGATCGGATTGATCGCCTGATCTACCTCTGTGCCTATGTTCCGCGCAATGGTGTTTCGCTGGTCGATATGCGCAAAGAGGCCCCGCGCCAACCGATTCTTGACGCAGTTGAACGCACTGCGGATGGATTGGGCATGAACATCCTGCCCCATAAGGCGCGTGATTTATTCTATCAGGATTGTTCCGATGCGGATGTGGAATTTGCAATTTCAAACCTTTGCACACAGGCCATCAAACCACAGGCTACCCCAATTCAAATTGGCGAAAATTACGCCCGCGTTCCAAAATCATACATCCGCTGCACAAAGGATCAAACCATCCCACTAGAGCATCAATTGACAATGGTGTCGGATTGGGACCAAAAAGATGTCTATGACATCGCGCGCAGTCATTCGCCGTTCTTTTCTGATCCCATTGGGTTGGCGGCATTGATTGATCAGATCATAAAGGATTAAACCCATGGCGGCCTCTCTGTTTGATAGTCCGAATTACGCAAAACTCTTTCCTGTCGGGGATGCGGGCCGCCTGTTTACAGATACCGCCGAAGTGCGTGCGATGATGTTGGTTGAAGGGACGCTTGCCAAATTGCAGGGCAAGGCGGGCACAATCCCCGAAATCAGCGCACAGGCCATTCACCGCGCCTCGCTCGAGTTGCAAATTGATCCCACAGGATTGGGCGATGCCACAGGACAAAATGGGGTAAGTGTTCCTGGATTGGTTGCAGAATTTAGAAAACTTATGCAGGCGCCCGAACATGCACAATATCTGCACTTTGGTGCGACATCGCAGGATATTACAGATACCGCATTGATGTTGCGCTTGCGTCAGTTACTGGGATTGCAGGAAACTGAACTGAAATCCATGATCGCGCACTTGCGCAAACTGGCGACAGATCACGCCGAAACCCCGATGGTTGCCCGAACCTATGGGCAATCCGCAACGCTGACCAGCTTTGGGGCAACCGTTGCATCATGGGGTCATCCCCTAATTGATTTGCTGGATGAAATGGAAAATCTGCGCGCCAGCACACTTTGGGTGTCCCTTGCGGGCGCGGCGGGCACGGCCTCGGTCCTGGGGGAAGATCCAACGGCGCTGCGGACCGAATTGGCC
>JAAEZW010000097.1 GCA_018222665.1 Paracoccaceae bacterium | reverse complement strand
CCAATTTCAACTGATCGGGCACAGTGACGGGGCAACAATCGCTGCGATTTATGCGGGCGACATTGGACACGATAAACTAAGCGGTGTCACACTGATCGCGCCGCACTTTTTTACTGAGGATATGGGCATCACCCAGATCAAGGCTGCCAAGCACGCATTTGAAACAACTGATCTGCCAGAAAAACTGGGGAAGTATCATCGGGATGCAGAAAATGCATTTTACGGTTGGAACCAAAGCTGGCTGCACCCAGATTTTCGTTCGTGGGATGTTCAGGACGTGATTGAAAAAATCACCACACCCATTCTGGCCATTCAAGGGATGGACGATCAATACGGAACGCTTCAGCAAATTGAATCTATAAAGGCACGTGCGCGCATAGCTGTGAGCGTGGAAATATTGCAGGATTGCAAACACAGTCCGCATCTGGAGCATTCCACAAAAGTCTTAGACGCGATCAAAACATTTTCTATGGCATTTAGGTAGAATGCAATGCGGCACGCGCTACCCCCACATGCTTATATCCCGGGTAAAACCCAACGCCATCAAGTGGCACAATTTGATGAAATCATTTCATCAATCCCAAGCGTTATAGACTTTGAAACACTGCAAACCTTGTCCGCATTTCACACCGCTTTGAACTATATGCAGCATGGCTTTCACTGGGAGGCGCATGAAATCTTGGAAGCGATCTGGATGAATACCGCGCAGAATTCTATCGAACGTTTATTCACGCAATGCATAATTCATTTGGCAAATGCGAACCTAAAACACATCATGAAACGCGAAACAGCAACTCAGAAAATTATGACACAGGCCAGCGCTTTGTCCGCTGAAATTGGTCGTCGCGCTCCAGATTCTGTAGCCGTCACAGAGATTCAGAAATTGTTCTTGAAATATGCATTATAATGCCAATTAATTAGTATTTTTGTATTTTGTAACGATATAATGCAACATTTGGGTTTACCGCACATCGCTGTGTTTTACGTTGTTCCTAGGAAATAAAGGAACTTTGATATGTCTCAGATCATCGATTTTCGTGTTGATCCCAACAATTACCGCCATTGGCGCGTTGAATATGATGGTGCAATCGCAAATCTGTACATGGATGTTGATGAGGACGGCGGTCTATTCGATGGCTATCAACTGAAACTGAATTCATACGATTTGGGCGTCGACATTGAGCTTAACGACATTGTCCAACGGATGCGTTTCGAACATCCCGAAGTAAAAGTTGTTGTAATGCGCTCAGCAAAGGACAAAGTGTTCTGCGCAGGAGCCAATATTCGGATGTTGGGCGGAGCCGCGCACAGTCACAAGGTAAACTTCTGCAAATTCACGAATGAAACCCGAAATGCATTTGAAGCCGCCGAGGAAGAAAGCGGCCAAAAATACATTGCAGCGGTCAAGGGGGCCTGCGCAGGGGGTGGGTACGAACTCGCGCTTGCGTGCAACCACATCATGCTTACCGATGATTCTCAATCCAGTGTTGCACTACCAGAGGTGCCTTTATTGGCGGTATTGCCTGGCACAGGCGGGCTTACGCGTGTCACTGACAAACGCAAAGTGCGCCGCGATTTGGCCGATATTTTTTGCGCCACAGAAGAAGGCGTTAAAGGTAAACGCGCCAAAGATTGGAAACTCGTCGATGACGTTTTCAAAAATAGCGTTTTCGATGAAAAGGTTGTGGAACGCGCAAACGAATTTGTGGCTGCGTCTTCAAAATCTGAAGTAGATGCGGGCGTCAAATTGAACCCGCTACAACGACAGATTGATGAAAACGGAAACGTTACCTACAGCTGCGTCGAAGTAACCATTGATCGCGAAGGCCGCACTGCAACGGTTACCTTAAATGGTCCTGACCAGCCCGCGCCCAAAACGATGGACGAATTCCAAGCGCAAGGCGATCAAGCCTATCTGCTGCGTCTCGCAAGAGAATTTGAGGATGCTATCCTTCATCTGCGCCTGAACGAAATGGACATCGGCTTGTGGGTCATTCGCACCCAAGGTGATCCCGAATTGTTGTTGCAACACGAAGCGTTGCTGGCAGAGAACGCGGACCAGTGGCTTGCCAACGAGGTGCGCCATTATTGGAAACGCACGTTGAAGCGGGTTGATGTCACCTCTCGCTCGCTCATGGCACAGGTGGAACATGGGTCATGTTTTGCAGGTGTTTTAGCAGAATTGCTGTGGGCTGTTGATCGCAGTTACATGATGGAAGATGAGTTTGAGGGGGATAATCGCCCAATCGCCACAATTACGTTATCGAACGATAATTTTGGTACTTATCCAATGGGTAACGGACTAAGCCGCTTGGAAACCCGCTTTTTGGATGAAGCAGAGCGCATAGACGCGCTGAAAATACAAATCGGCGAACCGATGGAAGCCGACGACGCTGATGCAAACGGTCTTGTCACAATGATTTTGGACGACATCGATTGGGAGGATGAAATCCGCATTTTCCTTGAGGAACGTGCAAGCTTCTCTCCTGACGCGATGACAGGGATGGAAGCAAATTTACGCTTTGCCGGCCCAGAAACCATGGAAACACGCATCTTTGGTCGACTCACAGCTTGGCAAAACTGGATATTTAATCGCCCCAATGCAGTCGGAGAAGACGGCGCATTGCAGCGATACGGAACTGGACTACGTGGAAACTACAACATGGAACGGGTCTAAGACCCCTGAAATTGATTTCGGAGTAAGAAATGCTTGATCTAATCAACGTAAGTTACGACACACAAATTCCAAACAATGTTGGTCTTAGCCAAGACCGCAAAGTTTTAAAGGCGCTTGAAAAATGGCACCCAGGCTACTTGGATTGGTGGAACCGCCTGATCCCCCAAAATTTCCAAGAATCCATGGTGTATTTGCGCACTGCCGTCTCCGTTGATCCCAAAGGATGGGCAAAGTTTGATTATGTCAAAATGCCTGAATACCGCTGGGGTGTTTTGTTGGCACCACAAGCAGAGGGCCGTATGATCCCATGCGGCGAACACGCAGGACAGCCTGCGTGGCAAGAAGTTCCAGGTGAATACCGTAACATGTTGAAGCGCCTGATCGTCATTCAGGGCGATACCGAGCCTGGATCGGTTGAACAGCAACGCTTTTTAGGGCTAACCGCGCCGTCGCTATACGACATGCGCAACTTGTTCCAAGTGAACGTAGAAGAAGGCCGCCACCTGTGGGCGATGGTTTATTTGCTACAAAAATATTTTGGCAAGGATGGCCGCGAGGAAGCAGATGAAATGCTGATACGCTCATCAGGCTCTGACGAAGCCCCACGCATGTTGGGCGCCTTTAACGAGGAAACGCCAGATTGGCTATCGTTCTTTATGTTCACCTATTTCACAGACCGCGATGGCAAAATGCAGCTGGAGTCATTGGCACAATCAGGATTTGACCCACTCAGCCGCACCTGCCGTTTCATGCTAACCGAAGAAGCACACCACATGTTTGTGGGTGAAACGGGTGTGGGACGTATCATTCAACGTACATGCGAGGCGATGAATGAAGCAGGCATCACAGATCCATATGCGATCGGACGTATTCGCGATCTGGGTGTTATCGACCTGCCGACTATCCAAAAAAAGCTAAACTTACATTACACGCTTTCACTGGATCTATTTGGTCAAGAAGTTTCAACAAATGCCGCCAACGCCTTTAACGCTGGAGTGAAGGGGCGGTATATGGAACATCGTATTGACGATGATCACCAACTTCAAAGCGACACATATGTCGTTAAGAACATCGTAAACGGTGCCATCGTGGATCAGGAAGTTCCTGCGCTAACTGCAATCAATATGCGTCTGCGTGACGACTATGTGCGCGATGCATCTGGTGGCGTGGGGCGCTGGAATAAGATCATTCAAAAGACCGGGATCGAATTCCAATTGTCCTTGCCGCACGAGGCATTTCATCGTCAAATCGGTATCTTTGCATCGATCAAGGCAAATCCAGAAGGCAACATCATTTCAGATACTGAATGGAACGCGAATGTCGATAAATGGCTGCCAACCAAAGAAGACGGTGCATTTATTCAATCGCTTATGGTGCCATGTTATGAACCTGGCAAATTCGCAGGCTGGATCGCACCACCCAAGGTTGGGATCGATAATAAACCGGGCGATTTTGAGTATGTAAAACTGCATATGGCCTAATGCTTTGGGCGGGGGACCACCCCCGCCTTTCCATCTTTTGATCCTTGTTCCCAAAGGTTGTGCTATGACAAAACCAATCCGACAGCACCTAATTGACCCTGAAATCTGTATTCGTTGCTACACATGTGAGATGACCTGCCCAATTCAGGCAATCCACCACAATGATGACAATGTCGTGGTCGATGCAGAGGCCTGTAATTTTTGTATGGATTGCATTCCCGTTTGCCCAACTGGGTCCATCGATGAATGGCGGGTCGTTCATGAACCCTATTCCATGGAAGAACAATTTGAATGGATGGAGTTGCCAGAACAAGAGGACATCCAAGAAAGTGCAGATACGCCTTCGGATGAGGCAATTGATGATGCCGTCGCAGCACTATTAGCCGAGGCACACAAGGGTGCAGGGGGTCGGCCTGTTGCACCGAAATCTGCGGCAAAGCCATCAATCAACCTGCATAACCTTGGGAAACCCGCTGTTGCTAAAGTCACTGGCAACATTTCGTTAACCAATGATCCGGACCATGACGTGCGTCACATTATTTTGGATTTTGGCCAAACACCGTTCCCGGTGCTAGAGGGGCAATCCATCGGAGTTATCGCGCCCGGGACAACCGATGCAGGCCAAGATCAACTGCCCCGTCTTTACTCGGTATCTTCACCACGTGATGGCGAGCGTCAAAATTATAACAACCTATCCCTTACCGTTAAGCGCGAAGCGGGCGGTGTATGCTCTAACTACCTTTGTGATCTGTCGGTAGGTGATGAAGTACGCGTCACTGGACCGTTTGGTGCGACTTTCCTATTGCCCGACGATCCGAATGCACGTTTGTTGATGATCTGCACAGGTACTGGGTCCGCACCAATGCGCGCGTTTACAATGCGTCGTCAACGCGCAATTGGCGAAAAATCTGGTGGCATGGTCATGTTTTTTGGTGCAAGAACAGCCGACAGCCTGCCGTATTTTGGGCCCCTGAAAAAAGTACCCGAAAATATCTTGGAACAGCATTTGGTCTTTTCCCGCGATGGTGAAAAGGAATACGTGCAAGATCGCATGATGACAGAAGAAGATCGTGTTGCCGAGATGCTGAATGATCCCAACACCCATATATACATCTGTGGTTTGCGTGGAATGGAAGAAGGCGTCGATTTTGCCCTAACAAATATTGCAGAAAGCATTGGCCAACAATGGTCCACATTGCGAGATGCCATGCGGGACGAAGGGCGTTTTCACGTAGAGACTTACTAATGACAAATCAGGCGACATTCACTCACGAAATTCGGGTGGGTTGGGGCGACTGTGATCCAGCCAAAATCGTGTATACAGGTAAGCTTCCTGCAATGGCGTTGGACGCGATCAACGCGTGGTGGGAAGAGCATTTGGGCCACGGTTGGTACCAAATGGAACTGGACGACAACCTAGGAACGCCATTTGTTCAGCTGCAAATGAATTTTGAACGCCCCGTTACACCACGAGCCAGATTAATTTGTCATGTATGGCCAGTAAAATTGGGAAACACCTCTATCACGTTTCGCGTCGATGGGTTCCAAGATGGAAAACGGTGCTTTTCGTTTAGATCGGTGAGTGTTTTTATTATTGCCGATGAATTCAAGAAATGCGCTCCTCCGAAAAGTGTCAAAGACCTGATAACGCCTTTATTGGGTCCTGATTGGAGTGACGAACACAGAGGCGCCTGATGAGTGAAACCGAACCCAAAGCAAATTTATTGGCCCAGGTCGGTCTGCGCATCCTTAAGGCGCGCACCAAGGCGGGAATTTCACGACGTTTGCTATCGGAAAAATCAGGTGTTTCACCACGCTACATCGCACAAATGGAAGCGGGCGAAGGCAATATTTCAATTGCGTTGCTGCAAAAGGTGGCAACGGCACTAGACATGGGGATTGAATGGTTTTTTTGGCCAGAAGACCCATGGTTGTCGGAATTTCAAGCGTTAACAAACAACTTTCGCGCCGCAGATGACACCAAACGTACACGCGCCTTGCGCATCCTGCGCAGTTCCCAAGAAGGGGAACACAAATCCAACCGCGTGTGTTTAATTGGGCTGCGTGGTGCGGGTAAATCAACCCTTGGGCAGATGGTGGCAGATGATCTGGACGTACCTTTCATCGAATTGAATGCCGTCATTGCCAAAGAGGGCGGAATGCCCATTTCCGAGGTCATCGCACTATATGGCGAAAATGGATACCGTCAGCTTGAGGCAGACGCGCTTGAAGCTTTGATCGCAGATCATGATCGGGTCGTTGTCGCTGCATCTGGTGGGATTGTTGAGAATTTGGAAACCTATCAAATGCTGAACGCGAATTTTCATTGCATCTGGCTGACCGCCTCACCAGATGATCATATGAAGCGCGTTTTGGCCCAAGGTGACACACGGCCTGTAATTGGACAGGGGCAAGCAATGCAAAAATTACGTGGTTTGCTGGCAAGTCGGGAAAAATTATATGCGATGTCTGACTATAAACTAGATACATCGCATAAACCGCTGGAAAAAACCGCAGCCCAACTCATCAAACTCATCCAATCTGAACATCTTCTTGGATAAAGACTTAAGGAACGAACATGGCGCT
>JAAEZW010000096.1 GCA_018222665.1 Paracoccaceae bacterium | reverse complement strand
GACGGCCGCATCGCGCGGAAAAATGCGCAGGCAAGCCGACAAAGGATCGCGGGGTGCACAGCGTGCATTGGACATCACAGAAGATAATGAACGCCTGATTGGATCGGTGTTGTTGGGCAACAATCTGGTCAACATCCTGGCCACGTCGCTGACAACGGCGCTGTTTACGCGGATGTTTGGGGAAAGTGGCGTGGCGCTGGCCACATTGATCATGACCGTTTTGGTTTTGATCTTTGCTGAAGTTTTGCCAAAAACATATGCGATCACCAATCCCGAAACGGCGGCAGCACGCGTATCGTTACCAATCAGCATTGTGATCCGCATTTTCGCCCCCATCGTCTCCACCGTCCGTTGGTTTGTTCGGGGGGTTTTGCGTGTCTTTGGCGTGCGCACGGACCCCGATACCCACATCCTTGCCGTGAGAGAAGAAATCGCAGGCGCCTTAAGTTTGGGCCATTCCGAAGGGGTCGTCGAGAAGGAAGATCGGGATCGCATTCTAGGCGCATTGGATTTGTCCGACCGTACGGTCGAAGAAATCATGTTGCACCGTTCAGGCATCGAAATGATCAACTCGGATGATGATCCGCAGGCGATTTTAACCCAGTGTTTGGGAAGCGCGCATACGCGCCTGCCCGTTTACAAAAATGATCCTGAAAACATCATCGGCGTCATTCATGCCAAGGATTTGGCACGTCAAATGTATCGTTTGGTCAGCGGCCAAAATGCCAAGCTTTCGGATCTGGCTAAGTTTGACATTGCCGAAGTGGCGATGGAGCCGTATTTCATACCCGACACCACATCGCTAGATGATCAGATGCGCGAGTTCCTGCGTCGTCGTACACATTTTGCGCTAGTGGTGGATGAATACGGATCACTTGAGGGCTTGATCACACTGGAAGACATCCTTGAGGAAATCGTTGGCGAAATTGCCGATGAATTCGACACACCCGAGGATCAGGCGATTAAACCAGATACATTGGGGCGCTATATTCTGGACGGTGCCATGACGATCCGCGATCTAAACCGCGCGCTTGATTGGTCGCTACCTGATGATGAGGCGAATACACTTGCAGGCTTAGTTATTCATGAGGCTCAGATGATCCCAACAGTGGGTCAGATTTTCTATTTCCTTGGCTATCGGTTCGAGGTTGTCGAACGTCAGGCCAACCGCCTGACACAATTGCGCGTCACGCCCATGTAAAAAACCGTCCAAAATTATTGGACGGTTTTCATAATTATCCGCGCAGGCGTTCGCCCTTAGGATCAAAGGGCGGTTCGGCCAAAATTGTGCCGCTATGGGGTTTGCCAAGGATCATCACCTGAACCCGATCACCCGCAGATGCGTTTTTCACGTACCCAAGCGCCAGTGACATACCAACGGAATACCCATAGGCCCCCGATGTCACGCGGCCGATGCCAACCCCATCTTTGAAAATCGGCTCGCCCCCCGTGGCATCCGCGTTGGATGCGGTCACCGCATCCTCATCAATATGGATCAAAACCAAATTCTCGCGTAGTTCATTTTGCATCACCTCTGCAGCAGCGGATTTGTTTAGGAAATCCTTATCCATTTTACACAGACGCTCTAGGCCCACTTCTTGGGGCCAGTATTCTGGGCTATATTCGCGTGACCAGCTGCCATACCCCTTTTCAACACGCAGGGACATCAGCGCACGTGATCCAACAGGCCCACCGCCAAGTTCGGCTGCGGCATCAATCAGTGCCGTGTAAACCGCAAATTGATCCCCTACATCGCAATAGATTTCCCAACCCAAATCACCTGTGAAACTGACGCGTAGTGCCGCGCACTCTACCCCTGCGATGGTCAAATGACCCGACCGCATAAAGGGCCAGGCCGCGTTTGAGAGATCCGCGTTGCTAAGTCGTTGCAGCAGTTCACGCGATTTTGGCCCCGCCACGTTAAAGGCGCAGGTATCGTTTGTTTTGCTTTCAAACGTCGTCCCCTCGGGCAGATCCACCATTTGATAGAAGCGCTGCTGATAGCGTTCGGCCATACCCGAACTGACCACCCAATATTCATCCTCACCCAGTTTGGTAACCGTTGCATCGCCCGCAATACCACCGCGTTTCCCAATCAGGGGTGTCAGGCAGGAACGGCCCACAACGCTGGGCATTTTGTTGGCAAAAACAGCATTTAACCAATCCTCTGCCCCAGCCCCTTTGACACTATATTTGCCAAAGTTTGAAATATCGATCACGCCCACGTTGTCACGCAACATCTGGGCCTCGCGCCCGACGCTGTGCCACCATCCTTGGCGCGTGAAACCCGCGGTTTCAGGGATATCCGCATCAAAATAAAGCGCGTGTTCCCAACCGTAGTTCAGGCCAAAGGTTGCGCCCAGCTCTTTTTGTTTTTTAAAAATCGGACGGGTGCGCACGGGACGGCCCGCATCCCGTTCTTCGTTCGGGAAATGGATTTTGAAACGATGTGCGTATTGATCGCCCACGCGTGCCTTGGTGAAGGCCGCATCCGCCCAATCGCCAAAACGCGCCATATCCCACGCAAACATATCGTATTTGGTTTCCCCCTGAATGATCCATTCGGCGGCCAATAGACCCATACCGCCCGATTGGCTAAAGCCCGGGATAATCCCATTACAGCAGAAATAGTTTTTCAATTCGGGAACAGGACCGAACAACACGTTGCTGTCGGGTGACCAAATCATCGGACCGTTGATCACACGTTTGATCCCCGCTTCCCCAACCGCTGGAACACGTTCAATGGCGCGCATCATGTTTTCTTCAATCCGTTCCAGATCATCGTCAAACAGTTCGTGTCCAAAATCAGGGGGCGTGCCATTTTCGGCCCAGAATTTCAACGCGCGTTCATAGGCGCCTACGAGTAACCCCTTGCCCTCTTGGCGCAGGTAATATTCCCCGTCACGATCCGCAACCGAGGGCAAACGCCGATCCATGCCATCAATTTCCGCAATGGTTTCTGTGACGAAATATTGGTGTTCTGTCGGTTGCAGGGGCAGTTTCAAACCTGCCAATGCCGCAACCTCGCGTCCCCAAAGGCCCGCGGCATTGATCACCCATTCGGTGTGAATGTCCCCCTTGGGCGTGCGCACAATCCATGATCCATCGGGTTGCTGTTCAGTGGCGGACACGGGGTTAAAGCGGTAGATTTCCGCCCCCCGCTGACGCGCCCCTGTGGCATAGGCATTGGTCACACCCGATGGGTCCACATTGCCCCCATCAGGTTCAAACATGATGCAGCGGATGCCATCGAAATTTACCAATGGGTGCAGCTGCTCTGCCTCTGCGGGCGATACCTCGTGGAAATTCATGCCGTATAGCTTGGCCTTGGCTTCTTGCAGTCGCAATTGATGTTCGCGCGCCTCTGTCTGCGCCAAATAGAGCGAGCCTGGTTGGAACACGCCGCACCCCTGTCCCGTTTCCTGTTCCAATTCCTTATATAAGTTCATGGTATAATGCTGGATGCGGCTGATATTGGTGCTGTCGTGCAAGCCGTGGATATTGGCCGCCGCATGCCATGTGGACCCAGATGTCAGCTCGTCCCGCTCTAACATCACCACATCGGACCATCCTAGTTTGGTCAGGTGATAGAGGATTGAGCAACCAATAACGCCGCCCCCAATGACAACGGCCTGTGCATGAGATTTCATATGAATGTCCATCCAATTTGTTTGCCCTTACCCTGACGCGGAAATTCAGGCACGGATTGTTTATTCCCGACATTTTCCGTCGCGCCTTTCCATTTCGGTGAGGTGATTATTTCGTTATCTAACACCACAAAGGGTTCGCAATCCAGTTGTGGGCCGCAGCAAAATCGGAAATGATTGTTTCAGGAAATTGGAGGCCAGCCAAATGAAAACCAATACACGTGTTGTCGTCATCGGTGGGGGCGTTGTTGGATGTAGTGTTTTGTATCACCTTACGAAATTGGGTTGGTCCGATGTTATGCTGCTGGAACGTTCGGAATTGACATCGGGGTCCACATGGCACGCGGCGGGTGGATTTCACACGTTGAACGGCGACACCAATATGGCCGCATTGCAGGGGTATACTATTCGTCTTTATCGCGAGTTAGAGGAAATCACAGGCATGTCCTGCGGATTGCACCACGTGGGCGGCATCACACTGGCCGATAACCAGGAGCGCTTTGACATGTTGTTGGCGGAACGGGCCAAGCATCGGTACATGGGCCTTGATACACAAATCATCGGTCCAGATGAAATTCGCGATATTGCACCCATTACGAACACCGATGGGATTATCGGGGCGCTTTATGATCCGCTGGATGGTCACCTTGATCCAAGTGGCACGACACATGCCTATGCCAAGGCTGCGCGGATGGGCGGCGCCACAATCGAAACCCATTGCAAAGTCATTGAAACCAATCAACGCGCCGATGGCACATGGGATGTTGTGACGGATAAAGGCACCATTCACACCGAACATGTGGTGAACGCCGGTGGCCTATGGGCACGCGAAGTGGGGGCAATGGCGGGTGTGTACCTGCCCCTGCACCCGATGGAACACCAATATATCGTCACTGACGAAATCCCCATGATTTACGAACGGGACAGCGAACATCCCCATGTCATGGACCCATCAGGCGAAAGCTATCTGCGCCAAGAAGGGCGCGGTTTGTGCATCGGGTTTTATGAACAACCTTGCAAACCCTGGGCGGTTGACGGAACCCCATGGAATTTTGGGCATGAGTTGTTGGCCGATGATTTTGATAAAATCAACGACAGTATTGAATTTGCTTATAAACGCTTCCCCGTTTTGGAAACAGCGGGCGTGAAATCCGTGATCCACGGACCGTTTACATTTGCGCCTGACGGCAACCCCTTGGTCGGTCCGATCTCCGGTTTGCGCAACTATTGGTCGGCCTGCGGCGTCATGGCGGGCTTTAGTCAAGGCGGCGGCGTTGGTTTGATGTTGGCCCAATGGATGATCGAGGGTGAAACCGAACGCGACACCATGGCCATGGATGTGGCCCGCTTTGGCGATTGGATTGGACCAGGATATACATTGCCCAAGGTAATCGAAAATTACCAAAAACGCTTTTCCGTATCTTATCCAAACGAGGAACTGCCCGCCGCACGCCCGATGCGCACAACACCCATGTACGACATATTCGACACTATGGGCGCCGTATGGGGCGCACAATTCGGATTAGAGGTGCCAAATTATTTCGCACAGGCGGATGAACCCCGCTATGAAACGCCATCGTTCCGTCGATCAAATGCGTGGGAAGCGACCAAGCGCGAGGTTATGGCCGTGCGTGACAATGTCGGGATTAATGAGGTGCACAATTTCGGCAAATACCGCATTACAGGACGCGATGCGCGCACGTGGTTGGATCGCATCATGGCGGGCCGTATTCCAACACCCGGCCGTCTAAGCCTGACCCCGATGTTATCGCATAAGGGGCGCTTGATTGGTGATTTCACCGTGTCCTGCCTGTCCGAAACCGATTTCCGCCTAACGGCGAGTTATGGCAGTCAGGCCTATCATATGCGGTGGTTCCTGCAGAACCAAACGGGTGATGTGCAGATTGAAAACATTTCCGACACGGTAAACGGGTTCCAATTGGCAGGCCCCAATGCCGCCAAAGTGTTGCAGGCCGTTACGCGCAGTGACGTTTCGGCAATGAAATTCATGGATGTGCATGAAATGGCCGTCGGTATGGTGAATTGCGTGGTCCAACGCGTCAGCTACACGGGTGATTTGGGGTATGAAATTTACTGCCATATAATGGACCAGCGCAGCTTGTGGCACGCCCTTTGGTCCGCAGGTCAGGTATTTGATCTTAAACCCTTTGGCATGCGAGCGATGATGTCCTTGCGGTTGGACAAATTCTTTGGCTCTTGGTTGCGAGAATTTTCACCCGATTATACCGCAGGTGAAACGGGAATGGATCGCTTTATTTCTTGGAAAAAAGACGCTGATTTCATTGGGAAATTCGCTGCAATGGCCGAACGCGAGGCAGGCAGTACACGGGCCCTTGTCGCGTTTGAGGTTGATGCGGAGGATGCAGATGTCGTCGCCTATGAACCCGTCTGGATTGATGGCGCGGTCAAGGGGTTCTGCACATCAGGCGGCTATTCCCATTACGTAGAAAAATCAATCGCGCTGGCGCTGGTCCCGCGCGAAAACGCGGTCAACGGAGAAGAGGCAGAGATTGAAATTCTGGGACAGATGCGCAAGGCGCGCGTGATCACAACACCACTCTTTGATGCAGATGGTGCGCGGATGCGTGGATAGTCCCGTGTCACTGGCGATTGTCATATTGGCTGCTGGCGCCTCCTCTCGGATGCGAGGGCGTGATAAACTCTTTGAAGTAGTTGAAGACACACCAATCCTGACTCGGTTGGTGCATTTTGTCCAAGGATGTGGTGATGTCTATGTCACATTGCCAGATCCAAACCACCCGAGGCATAACCTGCTGGCTGGCTCGCAGGCCGTGCCGATTTACGTACCCGATTCGGCCGATGGAATGAGTGCCTCCATCAAACGCGCCTGCGCTGCGATCATGGAAACCTCAGCGACAGGGATGATGATCCTGACAGGGGATTTGCCCGATTTAACAGAGGCGCATTTTCAACAGATCTGCGCAGAGTGGGCCAAGGACGAAACGCGCTATGTTCAAGCCAAGGATCGGGATGGAAAACCGGGGCATCCCGTGATCATTCCAAAATCGGGCTGGGCTGACATTGAAACCCTGCAAGGGGACATCGGTTTGCGCAATATTTTGCGT
>JAAEZW010000095.1 GCA_018222665.1 Paracoccaceae bacterium | reverse complement strand
CACTAGGACAACCGCAAAGATCGCTATTAATCTATTCCACATGATACACCTATCGATTTATTCAACAAATCGTCGAAGCACGTTGTGTATGCTTTCCCACACGCTGGCCTAGGGGATCAATCACCCCATCGGGATAGGATATTGGGTCAGACGTAGTCGCGCCATGAATACTTCAGCAAGGTTGAGAACACAATGAAATCGAACATCAGGTCGTTTTTCACAAATCTATTTACAGAAAATAGTCGCAAACTGACGTGCCAAACATATGCAAACATCGTTGGTTGAAAACAATACTGATCACCCTGAGGAGAATTCGATGTCGCATCCTGATAACGCTGTCCCTAAAACCATGTCGGCAATGGTACTGAACGGAAATGGCGGCATGGATATGTATGAATGGCGCACAGATTGGCCAACGCCCACACCCGATGCGGATGACGTATTGATACGGGTTGCGGCCTGTGGGTTAAATAATACCGACGTGAACACACGCTCTGGCTGGTACTCCAAGGGTGTAAGCGAGGCGACAACCGGTGGTTCATACGATACCGTTTCGGACGAGGATCCAACCTGGGGTGGCCGCCCGATCACATTTCCGCGCATTCAGGGGGCGGATATTTGCGGCCTGATTGTTGCCGTTGGTGCAAATGTTGATCCCGCCCGCATTGGCGAGCGTGTGATTACAGACAACTGGCTGCGCGATCCAGACGATCCTCGCAACATGGATAAAACGTATTATTTCGGGTCTGAATGCGATGGCGGTTTTGCACAATATGCTAAAATACCCGCGGCAAATGCATGGGCGGTAAATTCCGATTACAGCAATGCAGAGTTGGCAACGTTTAGTTGTTCATATTCCACGGCCGAGGGCATGTTGACCCGCGCCGATGTCAAAGAGGGAGACATCGTTTTGGTGCCGGGAGCATCGGGGGGTGTTGGCGGCGCATTGGTGCAATTGTCCAAATGCCGTGGTGCACGCGTGATTGCGTTGGCATCAGAAAGCAAACATGATGCGGTGCGCGAACTGGGTGCGGACCTAATTTTGCCCCGTATGCCAGAAAACCTAAACGCCGTTTTAGCAGATGAAAAAATCACAGTTGTTGCAGATGTGGTGGGCGGGGCACATTGGGGCAACCTGATTGATCAGCTAGAGCGTGGCGGGCGATACGTCTGTTCTGGCGCAATCGCAGGCCCGATTGTTGATTTCGACCTACGCACCTTTTACCTGCGCGATCTGACATTCTTGGGGTCCACGGTCATTGACCCGAAGGTCATGGGGAATTTGGTAAAACTGATCGAAAGTGGTGCAATCAAACCCGCCCTTGCCGCGACCTATCCGCTTTCTGAATTGGTGGCTGCGCAGACGGCCTTCATCGCCAAAAATCACTCTGGCAACATCGTGGTTCAACCCTAAGCCCTGAAATATCGTAGTTCACATGAAAATTTCACGCATCTCTGTCTACCAAGTCGATCTACCACTTGAGTATCCCTATTGGCTGTCTGGTGGGCGGCTAAAATTTGAATGCCTTGACGCCACTTTGGTCAAAATTGAAACCGACGAAGGTCATGTCGGTTGGGGTGAAGGAACACCGTGGGGGCATACTTATGTTCCCGCGCATGGGCCAGGTATTCGCGCAGGGATCGAAACCATGGCCCCATTTATCATGGGATTGGACCCACGCCGCGTATTGGACGTGGAACGCGCTATGGATCTTGCTTTGCCAGGACATCTATATGCAAAATCGCCAATTGACATGGCCTGTTGGGACATCGCGGGGCAAAGTGCGGGCGTGCCGATCGCCGATCTGATGGGGGGCGGATCACGCACACCAAAACCAATCGCATCCTCGGTCGGCGCGAAAACCGTCGAAGAGACGCGCGAGGTTATGGACCGCTATCGTGCACGGGGATATATTGCCCATTCCGTGAAAATTGGCGGGGATGTTCAGCGTGACATTGCACGCATTCGGGACGTCGAAGAACATCGCCCAGAAAACGAAATCATCCTATACGATTGCAATCGCGGCTGGACACGTTGGCAGGCATTGCAAGTTATGCAGGCAACAACGGATCTCTGCGTCACGTTTGAACAACCGTGCGAAACACTGGATGATATTGCCGCAATCCGTCCTCTGCATAGTGCCGCGGTCAGCGTTGATGAAACACTGGTCACATTACAGGACGGCGTACGGATTGCCCGCGATGGGTTGGCTGAAGTGTTCGGCATCAAATTGAACCGTGTCGGTGGCCTGACCAAAGCCACCCGCCTACGCGATATCGCCTTGGCCCATGGCATCGATATTTTTGTTATGGCAACGGGTGGTTCTGTGCTTGCCGATACCGAGGCATTGCATCTGTCCGCAACAATTCCCGATGAAAATATTCGCGCGGTCTGGGCCTGTCAGGACATGCTAACCGTTGACATCGCGGATGGCCGTGGTCCACGAAACATCGATGGCCATCTGCATTTGCCCGAAAATCCAGGACTGGGCGTACATCCGGATGAGGCATCCTTGGGACAGCCTGTGGCAGTTTACACTGCATAAAGAAAAGGCGCCAATGAGGCGCTATTTTCCGATTCATGGAAAAGACCTTTTCTTATCCGTCGAAATCAACTGTTTCGGTTAACCGCAGGGCCAAGCCACGCAATTTGGCAAGCTCCATCAAATTCACCTGATCTGGGTCAAAATCACCCCATGTTTGAACCAATGCACTCGCTTGGCTACCTGGGGCAACAGGGTATTCGTGGTTGGCCTCGGCGTAGATTTCTTGGGCTTTGGCAGAGGTCAGAAACTCCATAAACGCAAGTGCAGTTTCAGGGTTTGGGGCGTGTTTTGCCATTGCGACACCCGAAATATTGATATGCGTGCCACCGTTTTCAAAAGTTGGAAACAGAATTTTAACGCTTTCTGCCCATTCTTTTTGTTCCGCATCGGATAACATAGCGCCCATGTAGTATGTATTCCCGATTGAAATATCACACTCACCTGCCCAAATCGCCTTGACCTGTGCGCGATCATTGCCTTGGGGCTTACGTGCCAAATTATCTTTGACGCCTTGCAACCATGTTTTGGCACCCTCTTCCCCGTGGTGATGAATGACTGCAGATGTCAACGCAACGTTATAGGCATTTGTGCCAGAACGCGTGCAAATGCGCCCCTGCCATTTGGGATCGGCCAAATCTTCGTATGTTGTCACTTCACCGTCGGAAACTCGGTCTTTACTGGCATAAACAATCCGCGCCCGTGTTGTCAGACCGTACCAATGTCCATTTGGATCCAGATAAAGCTCTGGAACATTTTGGGATAAGATTGCGCTTTCTACTGGCTGCGTTAGGCCCTCGTTCACCACAGCCGACAGACGCGAAATATCCACTGTCAAAACAACATCTGCAGGACTGCGGCGACCTTCGGCCTTCATTCGCTCGACCATCCCTTTTTGAAGGTACGCGACATTCACGTTGATACCTGTTTGGGCGGTAAACTCATCAGTCAGCGGCTTGATCAGTTCTGGCTGTCGATACGAATAAACGTTTACATCTGCTGCTTGTACGATGGGTGCATTCACCATGGTGAATGCAAATACGACGAACGAGAATTTCATGTTTGAGTCTCCTTTGATACAGCCGATATCCTATTTCTGACAAATATTGTCAAGTTTATATTTCTGATTATTTTACTCAGATATTTTATCTTGAAACTTAAAACCTCATTCATCGCTGTCATTTTTTATCTCATGGAGCCCTTTTTGCTTGAATGACCCTCAAATTGCTCTATTGATGCCTACACCAACTGGTATCTTAGGCGAGTCAGCCGAGGATTTAAAAGGGAACATGGTGCGCATGAATTGCAACTCCATGACTGCCCCCGCAACTGTAGGCGCTTGGGTGTGCTGCGTGTGCCACTGGATGGAAATCTGGGAAGGTGCAGTCCACGAATAGGCGCAAGTCAGGAGACCTGCCATTGGGACTACAATTCATCTGGGCGGGGTGTCCTAGTTGGTCAGACTTGTTAAATCGCAATGCGATTCATGCGACGACCCTCCCCCATTAGGAGCATGCGATGAGCAGAAGCGCTGTTGAACAAGTTTTGGTAGATGATGGCGCGATCCGTGACATCCCACAGCCGAAAAAGATCTCGCAGGTTTGTTTTACGGAATTCAGTCAAATTACGCTGGTGCTCTGCGCACTTGGTGTTTCAGGTCTTTGCTGGGCCATGATCCTTAGCGTGATCTAGTGCCCCCCGTCGTTTCCATAAAAAATCTGTCCCTTGGGTTTGGAGATATCACGCTGTTTGATAGCCTCAACTGTGATGTCAAACCGGGTTCCATACTGGCTGTCGTTGGCGCAAATGGATCGGGGAAAAGTACATTTGTAAAAACGCTGCTGGGCCTACAATCTCCGATGAACGGAAGAATTGAATGGCCAACAGGGAAACCCGCCGAAATTGGATATTTGGCGCAGCTTACAGAATTTGATCGCCGCTTTCCCATCCGTGTGCGCGATCTTGCGGCGATGGGTGCATGGCAGGGCTTTAATCCTTTTGCAGGATTGAACAAAACGACCCGAAATCGCGTCGATGCGGCCCTTAAAATGGCGGGCATTCTTGATTTAGCAGATCAACCCCTACACACGCTCTCTGGTGGACTACTGCAACGCGCATTGTTTTCACGTGTCATAATGCAGGATGCGCCGCTGATTTTGTTGGATGAACCATTTTCAGCAGTCGATCAATATACCGAACAACATTTGCTAAGCGTCATGGAAACTTGGCAAAGCGAAGGGCGGGCCGTGATAATGGTTTTACATGATTTATCGGTAGTGTTGGACCATTGCACACATGCACTATTGTTGGGCAATGGACGGGCCAGTTTTGGGACGGTAAACGATATTCTGACCCCAGACCGATTGGTTGCCCAAGGTTACATGTCCTCTAGTCAGGCATCATGGATGTTTCGCGGACAAACAAACGGAGGCACACGCTGATGTTTGATCTGCTCTCAGAAATGTTCAACTATGCATTTATGCGCCGCGCCTTTGTGGTGACCGCGATCCTATCGGCCTCCGTCGCGCCTGTTGGTGCATTTTTGGTTTTGCGCCGCCTATCGCTGGCGGGTGAGGCGATGGCACACGCTATTACACCTGGTGTTGTCATCGGTTTTGTGACGGCAGGTTTATCCGTGATGTCCCTATTATTTGGCGGCCTGATCGCGGGTCTGGGGGTTGCGGTTATGACGGCCTATTTAGCGCGCAACACAATTTTGCGAAGCGACGCAAGCCTTGCTTCGCTTTACCTAATCGCCCTGGCAATCGGTATCTTTATCCTCTCGGCAGCGGGGTCCGCTGTCCCACTCAAAAGCTTTCTCTTTGGATCAATCCTTGGGGTTGATGATGCGTCGATGATTTTGGTAGGCGGCGTTGCGACAGTGAGCCTTGTAACTTTCGCACTTATTTTGCGCCCCTTGATCATGAGCACATGCGATCCAGTATTCTTTGAATCACAGGTCAAACGCCCTTGGATTGTGGATCAGGGTTTTATGTTCCTATTGGTGCTGAACCTTTTAGCGGCGTTCAAAACATTGGGAACTCTGATGGCGGTGGGACTGATGATTTTGCCGGCAACAGCAGCACGATACTGGTCCGGAACCATAACCGCGCAATTGGCTCTTGGATTCATTTTCTCGCTGATTAGCTGCTGGTTGGGATTAACGCTTTCATATGTGTTGCCCGAAACGCCTTCGGGACCAGCAATCATTCTGGTGGCAGGCGCAATTTTTGTCCTATCAGCTCTGTTTGGACCACTGGGACTGCGCGGGCAATTTAGCGCAACAAAGAAACCTTAGTAGGGAAAAATGCCTATTATACAAAACTTAACGAAGCTAGTCACAATTGTGGCTTTTACATTATACGCAGGCGCATCTCTTGCTAAAGATCGCACAAAAATTGTCGCAAGTTTTTCAATTCTGGGCGATATGGTGGAACAAGTTGTAGGTGACCACGCGGATGTCACGACAATTGTGGGTCCAGATGCCGATGCACATGTGTATCAACCCTCGGTCGCAGATGCCCGCGCCGTTGCGGATGCAGACATCATTTTCGTCAATGGACTGGGATTTGAAACATGGTCTGACACCTTGATTTCTGAATCAGGAACCAATGCATCAGTCCACGTGGCCACCGCAGGTGTTACGATTGTAACCGTTGATGGTGAAACAGATCCACACGCATGGAATTCCCTGCTGAATGGTGTGATCTATGTGAACAATATCGCAGCGACGCTATCTGAAAAACTCCCTGCAAAAGGGGATATAATCGAGGCAAATCGCAAAGCTTATGTGGATCAATTGCTAGCGCTGGATATCGCGAACAAGGCCACGCTTGCAAACCTCCCTGCAAACAAAAGAACGGTTGTGACGGCGCATGATGCTTTTGGATATTTGGCGGATGCATATAACATGACATTCTTGGCCCCCGTTGGGATTGACACAGAGGCCGAACCAAGCGCACAAGAATTAGCTATTTTGATCGACCAACTTAAGGCAGATGGTGCCGCCGCCCTATTCGTTGAAAACATCACAAGTCCCGCATTGGTGCAACAAATCGCGGATGAAACGGGCCTAACCATTGGGGGACGGTTGTTCTCTGATGCGCTGTCTGCACGCGGCGGACCAGCGACCAGTTATTTGGCAATGTTTGAACATAACCTAAACACGTTATTGACTGCCTTGGAAAGAAACTAATTCTAGCGCATGATGAAAGTTGTCCTTTATGAACCCGAAATCCCGTTTAATACGGGATCTATTGGCCGAACA
>JAAEZW010000094.1 GCA_018222665.1 Paracoccaceae bacterium | reverse complement strand
CACATTGCTGTCCCTGCCCATGATGAAAAGCCCCAAAGCCGCAACCCGCCATGAATTGGAAGAAAGCATGGGCGAAATCCTGATCAAGGCGCTAAAGGATCCCAGCTATACCATGATATTCCTTGGGTTCTTTAGTTGCGGATATCAATTGGCCTTTCTCACCGCGCACTTCCCCGCTTTTGTTACCGAATTATGCGGACCGATTATGCCAGGCGGGGCGCTTCATTCCATGGGGATCACCACCACATCTGCGCTCGGCGCGGTGGCGATTTCACTGATTGGATTCACCAACATCCTTGGTACATTGCTGGCGGGGTATCTGGGAAAACGCTATACCAAAAAATATCTGCTTAGCGCGATTTATACGGGTCGCACGGTAATCGCCGCATGGTTCATCATGGCGCCGATGACACCAACAACGGTCCTTATCTTTTCTGCGGCCATGGGATCGCTTTGGTTGGCGACTGTTCCCCTGACCAGCGGTCTGATCGCGCATATTTATGGATTGCGGTATATGGGAACGCTTTATGGGATCGTCTTCTTTTCCCACCAATTGGGTAGCTTTGCAGGCGTCTGGTTGGGCGGCAAAATGTATGATGTGTATGGCGATTACACAATGGTATGGTGGGTTGGCGTTGGCGTCGGCACATTCAGCGCTCTCATCCACCTGCCCGTCAACGAAAAGGGCACCGCACAGCCCGTCTAGTCAAAGGCCGCCATCATGGCTTCCGTATGAGTATAGGTCACACCGTGGCCTGCCCCCTCAATCACGTGATGGCGCACTTTGGGGTTCCAAACCTCTAGCTGATCTTTGGCAAAGAGAGGTATGACAACATCATCAGCGCCCCAAATCGCATGTACATCCAAATCGTGATAGGCAATGCGTTGATGATCCGCTTTCGTATCGTTTGCCAATGCCCCACGCAGGGATGCCAAGACAGATGGGATAAAGCCACGATACTGCAACTCCTTTTGTTGGCGATCCACGACAAAGGGAACCGTGGTGTCCAAGGCGCGTTCAACCTCACAACCGCGGCGATGCTGGTTGGCATATGTGGCCATAAACACCCAATCCCCGATGATGGGCACATCGCGCACCAATTTGGCGGTCCACCCCAATTCATGCCCCATACCCGCAGGGGCAAGCAAAAATAATCGTTTAATCATTTTGGGATGGATCGCGGCATAGGCGGTGACTACCCATCCCCCCATAGAATACCCCACCAAATCAAAGGGTGTGTCGATGTTTAGATGTTCCAACAACTCTTCTAATTGGGACACGAAAAACGCACGATCTTGATCGCCCTTGGGGCGATCCGAATATCCGCGCCCATAGTGATCATACACCAAAACGCGATACCCACTTTCCACCAAACGTTTGGCCAATCCTTCATAGACGAAGGAGGGCGTAGTCAGCCCATGCACGCAAACAACCAATGGTCCATCGTCAGGTCCGTGAAATTGATAGTGTGTTATTCCGTTGGACAGCGGTGCAAATTCCCCAGGTGCATCTGCACGTGCCTGTGCATCCATGGGAAACCGACGCCACTCAATAATGAAAGGGGCCGCCAAAATCGCGATAAGAATTAGGAACAGGATCATTGCGCCGCCTTCCATTGTTGCAGGATATAATCCGCAGTCATCAAATCCAAATGAGCACCCCCCCCGTTTTTGAACAACGTGATTTCATCGTCTTTGCAGCGTTTAAAATCATTCGGTTGATAATAATCTGCCCGTACGTGTTCAGGGGTAATCACCCCATCGGCCAAGGGAATTTTAAGTTCGCCAATATGGTCCAGTGTGGTTGCAAAGCTATCTACAAAAACCGACGACCGCAGCAGCGCCTGATCATCTACCTCTCGCATATCTGGACGGTAAGCGCCGATCAAATCAATATGCTGCCCGGGTTGAAACCAATCACCGCTTAATATTGGTGTCGTACTCATCGTGGCAGAGGTGACGATATCGGCCATTGCAACAGCCGATGGCAAATCCTGTACTGCGCGTGTGTTTGGATATTTAGCGGCGAATGCCTCGGCCGTTGTTGCGGTGCGGTTCCAGATCAGAAATTCCGCATCAGGAAATCCCGCACCGTAGGCCGCGCGCAGGGAATGCCCAACCGTGCCTGCGCCAACAATCAGGATGCGTTTAGATTCGGGTCGTGCAAGTTTGAGGGCCGCGCATAAACTATCCCCCGCGGTTTTCCATTTTGTAACCAAGTGAAAATCAACCAAAGCCGCGAGTGCACCTGTTTCATCCGAAAACAGGCTAACGCCCCCGTTGATCATGGGGCGATTGTTTTTTGGATTATCTGGAAAAACGGTTGCGCATTTCACGGCCAATCCCAACCCGTCAATCCACGCGGATCGGTTCAGCAGAGTGTCGCCACCACGATAAAGGAACGTGTCCGATATTTCAGCACGGGACAGTTGATGCCCCTGATCAAATGCCTGACACAGCCCCAACCAATCAAGGTTCGCCTGTCCCTCTTCAAATGAAATTTGCACAACGCTCATCTGCTGTCCTCCTATCTACATAGAAACGGGGATAAGGTGGATGAGCAAGCGAAATACACTCATTTGTGTTTGAGCCGCCTCTCTGCGCAGAACACGCAACGCACCGACGAAACACCAACGTTGTAACGACGTGAAACAGATGCCTATTTTTGGTCCTTTTTCACAGGGTGCGACACCCGAAATTCATCGGGAATTGGCATTCGATTAAAGACATCCACTTCGTAATCCAATGTTTTGTGCAAACGCGCCTTCAAATCTTCGGCTGGAATTGCATCTTTGACGCGGCATAAGCGATCGTAAAAACTACACTCGCGCCAACCCGTTAGGTTCAAAACCGTTTCGCGCAGGATTCTTGATGGGATCGTACCAGTATAAACGGGCACGCCACCCAATCTGGATTTGCGATCAATCACCAAAACCTTGCGTTTTAGCTTTCCTGCCTGAATGGCCGCTGCCGATGACAATTAGATCTTAGTCAATGGGTTTCTTAGTCGTTTGGTCGTTTACCCGCTTTTCCCCAAAAGCGCATTTGCGTGAAATTCAATGTGATCGGGCATGAAGGTGGAAACAAAGAAATAGCTGTGATCATATCCATCCTGCAGACGAACGATTGCCGCCGCCTTTTGTTCAGCAGCCACTGAGGCAAAGGCCGCCGTTCCCAACAGATCATAGAATTGATCAGATGTCCCCGTATCAATCAGGACAGGACATGTCGCACCTTGTTCACGCATCAGGCGGGTCGCATCGTATTTTGCCCATGCTGTTTCATCCTGCCCCAGATAGGCGCCCAGCTGCTTTCGCCCCCAATCCGACTGTGTGGGATTACAAATTGGCGCAAATGCAGAGGCCGAAGCGTAATGCCCAGGGTGACGTAGGGCCAGCGTCAACGCCCCATGTCCCCCCATAGAATGGCCCGTGATGGATTGGCGCGACATATCAATGTTGAAATTTTCTGTGATCACAGATGGCAATTCCGCGCTGATATAATCCCACATTTGGAAATGGGGGGCCCATGGGTCTTGGGTCGCGTTGACATAGAACCCGGCCCCCTGACCAAGATCATAGGCCTCATCATCACTCACGCCTTCACCACGCGGAGAGGTGTCAGGAAAAATCAATGCAATACCTGCTTCTGCCGCCCAGGCCTGCGCACCCGCTTTGACCATTGCGTTTTCATGCGTGCAGGTTAATCCAGACAAATACCACAAAACAGGAACAGGGCCGCTGGCTGCCTCTTCTGGCAGGAACACCGCAAAAGTCATGTCGCACAGACACGCTTTGGATGAATGACGATATACGCCCTGTGTTCCGCCAAAACATTTATTCTCGGACAAAGTTTCCATTTCCAATCCCTTATTTTTCGTTTTGCATGGAATTTTCTCACCCCATACTCAAGTGCGATTACCAGAATCATAACTTTGCCTCAGCTTACATCATGGATGTAACGCCAAAGCATGGTTTTCTTTTAAAATTTAAACGTAATACGCACTGACCCAAGCGATCACAGCCGACACCGTAACGATGCTAAACGCCGTAGACACCAGAATTGACGCAGATACACGTTGCGGCGCGACACCGTAATGTTGCGCCTGAATATAGACATTACCCGCCACCGGCAACGCACTGGCCGCGATCATGACGGCAGCGGCATAGGGTTCAACTTCAAACAGGTACAGCGCGCAAAATGCAATCGCCGCAGGATGCAAAATCAGTTTACAGATGGATAACCACCCTGCGACTTCTATCCGTTCTGCGGATTTTGACGCAAGCGATGCGCCAATCGCAAACAGAGCTCCAGGTGTGGCAGCTGACCCCAAGATGGTCATAAATTCATTTACGGGTTGCGGGATTGGCAATGAAAACGCCGCCCACAACAGCCCAGAAACAATCGAAAGGATCATCGGATTTTTTAACAACCCCATGATCAAAACGCGGATGATCCCCAAACTCATCCGTCCATCGCGAGTTCCAACGATCACCATGACGACGATGGATCCAAAAACCAGCAGATCAATGGCCAAAACCATCATCACATAGCCAACCGCAGCCTCGCCCATTAATAGCGCCAGCATTGGAATGCCAAGAAACCCCACATTGCCAATGATGGAACACTGTGCCTCAATCGCGGCTTCGGTTATTGAGACACGACGATAAAGCGCAACGACCCCTGCCAGTAGATAAACGACTACTGATCCCAGCAGGTAGGCAAATACAAAATTCCAATCGAATAAATCGCCCAATGATAGGTTCGACGAAAATCGAAACAGCATTGCGGATAGTGCGAAATAGAATACGAATTTCGTTAAATAGGCAGTCGCCTCCTCGGTGAAAAACCTTGTGACACCAGATATATAGCCTACGCCAATCAACACGAAGAACGGAAGGGTTTTTAGAAAAATTTCATACATAATCAAGCCTTAGCACTTGGCCCGTGCGGGTCAATCGAAATCAGCCACTCCCGATCAACGCGCCTGCGGAAAAGACCAAGGCACCGCCCAAAACCACCTGAAACGTCGCGCGTAAAAATGGGGTTTGCATGTATCTGTTCTGTATCCAAACAATCGCCCAAAGTTCGACGAACACGACGAAAATCGCGATGCTGGTTGCCAGCACAAAGTCCGGGATTAAATAGGGAAGCGCATGGCCCAACCCGCCCAATGTAGTCATGACACCCGCCGCGATACCCCGCTTAATTGGAGAGCCGCGCCCAGAGATGACGCCATCATCACTGGCCGCTTCGGTGAAACCCATAGAAATCCCTGCCCCGACCGAGGCCGCAAGTCCGACAAGAAATGTGGTCCACGTATCTTGGGTTGCAAAGGCCGTCGCAAAAATCGGCGCAAGGGTCGAAACCGACCCATCCATCAGCCCCGCCAACCCAGGTTGCACCCAAGTCAGGATGAATTGATGGTTTGCGGTTTCTGCCTCTTCTTCACCCTCTTGGCGCACTTGTTCTTCTAAATCTGTTGCGTGTTGATGATGCCTGGCTTCGGCCGCTGCTAGATCACCTAGAAGTTTACGCGTATGCGCGTCTTGCGTTTGTGCAGCAGCACTCAGGTAAAAACGTTCCGCGCGCTTTTCCATGTCTGCAGCCTCAGATCGCATTTGATCAAGGCTTAGAGTATTCGCCAACCACATTGGTCGGCGGCTGTAGAACCCTGCCACATGTTCGCGGCGGATAAGGGGGATTGTTTCGCCAAAGCGATCTTGGTGTAGGGCAATCAGTGCTGCGCGATGGCTGTCCTCTTCTTTTGCCATTTCGTCGAAAAGTGCGGCTGTTTTGGGAAAATCATCCCGCAGACGGACCGCAAAACCACGATAAATGCGTGCATCGTCTTCCTCGCTTGAAATGGCAAGGGCAAGGATGTGTTGTTCATCAAGGTCCTTAAATCTGCGCCGTTGGGGGATCATAGTATCATACCTTTTTAGAATAATTCTAATTTAAATGATTTAAGGCAGAAAACAACCCATCTCTTGAGACTTTGACCGAAAGCTCTTAAGTTCAGGCCCAGAGGAAAATAATGACAATACACACTGTCACAATTCGCAAAGGCCGCAAATACGATCAGGTCCTAATGGGTGCGCGTAGCGTATTCATAGCCTGTGGCTATGGCGATGCGAATATGGATGAAGTTGCCCGCACCGCGAAGGTGTCAAAGGCGACGGTCTATAGTTATTTTCCCGATAAACAGAGTTTGTTCATCGAAGTCGTCAAAGCCGAGTGTGAACACATGGCAGACAACGCGATGGAAGAAATTGACCAAAGCAAAGATATTCGTCAGGTTTTGAACAAAGCTGCGGGATATATGGTCAACTTTTTCTTATCGGAGTTTTCACAACGAATGTTTCGGATTTGTGTGTCCGAGGCCGACCGCATCCCTGAATTGGGACGCCAATTTTACGAAAATGGGCCCATGATGGGCCGCCAACATATCGCCAAATATCTGCGCAAAGCAGCAGATTCGGGTGAAGTCGAAATCTATGATTTCGAACTTGCCGCGGATCAATTCGCAGAATTGTGCAAAGCAACGCTTTGGCCACAGGCAGTTTTTGGAATTCGCAGTGAATTTGACGACGATGAAAAACAGCAGGTTGTTTCAGCGGCTGTCGAAACCTTTTGTCGGGCTTATGCCCCCAAAAAATAAGCGCACCAATATTGAGGCGCGCTCTTTTGAGTTTAGTATACCACGACGCTGCGAATACTTTCACCTGCATGCATCAAATCAAACCCCTTGTTAATGTCATCAAGGCTAAGGGTGTGCGTGATCATTGGATCGATTTCGATCTTACCTTCCATATACCAATCAACGATTTTGGGAACATCCGTGCGCC
>JAAEZW010000093.1 GCA_018222665.1 Paracoccaceae bacterium | reverse complement strand
GATTTTTTTGACCTGTGATCATGCGCTGTCTGAGCGAAGCGAAGACTAATCGCGCATGATCTAGCCCACGCGCGTCCGATAGGGCGGGGGCTTCGTTGCCTGAGCCCTGTTAACCGCTCACGGACGTGCACTTAATCGTTTACGCGCAATCCCTGATGAATCTATTGCTAATCTATGAAATTTGTCTACTTCTCTGGGATCAACCCACGTGGACTGAACCGCAGAACCAACAACAAAACCAACCCCATGGTCAGCAAACGCATATAGGCGACGCTTTCCATCATGTGGAGGCGCACGGCATTGTCTTCGACCATCCCCGCAGTGAGGAGGGTGACAAGATATTGACTCATCGGTTCAACCTGAACCCACAGGAACCAAATCAGGAATCCGCCCAGTACCGCGCCAAAGTTATTGCCCGATCCGCCAACGATCACCATTACCCAGATCAGGAAGGTAAAGCGTAAGGGTTGATAACTGCCCGGTGTTAATTGACCGTCCAGTGTTGTCATCATGGCCCCCGCAATGCCACAAATCGCCGATCCCAGAATGAAAATTTGTAAATGGCGGTTCGTTACATTTTTACCCATTGCGGCGGCGGCTGTTTCATTATCGCGAATGGCGCGCATCATACGGCCCCATGGGCTTTTCAAGGATAGCTGCGCCATAACCAACAGAATGATCAGCACGAAAGAAAACAATAACGCATAGTTGATCTTTACGAACAAAGCGGATGCCGTGACAGGGTCAAGGCCCAGACCGCTTGCGCGTTCGATGAACTGTGCGCTTTCTTGTAGGTCGATTTCCTTGGGCACCGGTCGATCCAAACCAATCACGTTTTTCACGCCACGCGCCAACCAATCCTCGTTTTTCAGGATCGCGATGATGATTTCGGAAATGCCTAGTGTTGCAATCGCCAGATAGTCGGAACGCAGCCCCAAGGCCGCCTTGCCTATGATCCATGCGGCTCCTGCTGCAAACAGGCCGCCAACAGGCCAGGCCAAGATGATGGGGAGGCCAAGACCCCCAAGGTTTCCTTGCAATGCGGGGTTTACCGCCTCAACCGCCTGAACGGCAGGATCCAACAACGCGCGATAGACAAAAAAGCCAAGGCCAAGGATTGTCACTATGGCAATCACACGGGGGCGGGTTGCCGTGATGCGGCGATAGGCGATGATCGTGGCACCTATGATACCTGCGCCAATAGCCAGGGCAAATAAGATGCGCAAACCGCCTGCATTCCATGCCTCGGACACAGGGTCGGTTGAAACCAAAACCGCGGCCAATCCACCAAGGGCGACAAAACCCATGACACCAACATTAAACAGGCCCGCAAAGCCCCACTGTAGGTTGACGCCAAGCGCCATGACCGCGCTGATCAATCCCATGTTCAGGATCAAAAGCGCGCTGTTCCAGCTTTGTACCATGCCTGTGACAATGATCAGGGCGGCGATTACGACGAAGTAAAGGATATTCCGTGTCTGATCCATTAGTACGCCTTTCCTTTGAACAGGCCTGTTGGTTTAAACAGCAGGACAACAATCAAAATCATAAAGCTGACGGCGAATTTATATTCGGTCGAAAGCAGTTGCATTAATGTGCTGGGTTCCAAGGATTCTGGCATCCAATATTTCAACACCTTTTTCCAGGCATAGGTTATCGTGACCTCGGAATAGGCCACAACAAATCCGCCTGCGATTGCGCCCAGTGGGCTGCCCAACCCGCCTACAATCGCACTGGCAAAGATGGGCAGCAGCAATTGGAAATAGGTGAAGGGTTTGAACGATTTATCAAGCCCGTATAAAACCCCGGCAATCGTGGCCAATGCTGCAACGATGATCCATGTCACTGCAACCACGCGTTCTGGATTGATACCAGACAGCAATGCCAAATCTTCGTTATCGGCATAGGCGCGCATTGATTTTCCCGTGCGGGTTTTGTTCAAAAACCAGAACAGTGCAATCACAACAATCAACGCTGTGATCACCGTGATCCCTTGGGTCGTTTTCAGTGCCATGCCTTCACGCAGGCCCGTTGTCGCCTTAAATTCACGTACGGAAAAAATGAAACGTTCCCCATCAGAAAACCGTTGGTCATCCACACCGATAATAATGCGCACAACCCCGTTCATCACGAACATCACACCCATTGAAACGATGACCAAAATCACAGGTTTTGCCTTTTGCGCACGATAGAATTGATACACCCCGCGATCCGTAAGCAGAACCAGTGCCGCCGTGGCCGCAATACCAAAGGGCAGGGCGAAAAGTGCGGTGGGGAGGGGACCAAAGGATATGCCCATGGATTGGAACCACCATGTCACCAAAACCGTGATCATCGTGCCAAAGGCCATGGTGTCCCCATGCGCAAAATTGGAAAACCGCAAAATCCCATAGATTAATGTGACCCCAAGCGCCCCAAGCGCCAGTTGCGCGCCATAGGCGGTGGCGGGGATCAAAACAAAGTTCATCAGAACAACAAGACCGTTGATAAAATCCAATGCCTTAGCCCCCTAAAAACGATTTGCGAACTTCGGGATCGGCCAATAACTCTTGGCCAGATCCGGTATAGGCATTGCGCCCCTGAACCAAGACATACCCACGATCGGCAATTTCCAACGCCTGACGCGCGTTTTGTTCCACCATAAGGATTGGAATGCCTGTGCGCGCAACTTCGATGATGCGATCAAAAAGTTCGTCCATCACAATGGGGCTGACACCCGCTGTGGGTTCATCCAGAATCAAAACCTTGGGTTTTGTCATCAGGGCGCGGCCTACGGCCACCTGTTGGCGTTGGCCCCCCGAGAGTTCGCCCGCCGCCTGATGGCGTTTATCTCGCAGGATTGGAAACAGATCATAAACCTGTTCCATGGTTTCGCGGATGTCGTCACGGCGGATAAAGGCGCCCATTTCCAAATTTTCTTCAACACTCATCGAGGTAAAGATATTCTGCGTTTGCGGCACAAATCCCATGCCCTTGATCACACGCTCTTGGGGGGTCAGGTGTGTAATATCTTCGCCGTCCAATCGCACGGATCCTTCGCGCAGGTTCAGCATGCCGAAAACGGCCTTCATCCCTGTGGACTTTCCCGCCCCATTAGGGCCAACGATTACAGCGATCTGACCTGGGTCAACCGCAATCGTGCATGAATGCAAAATATCAGGGCCAGCTCCATAACCGCCCGTCATTGCATCCCCGATCAAAAATGGCTCTGCCATAGTGTGTTCCGTACCTTATGCTAATGCCGCGGCATCAGTTGACTTTTTGTTTTTCAAACCTGTGCCCAAATAGGCCTCAATCACCTGTTCATTGGCTTTGATTTCATCCAATGTCCCTTCGGCCAAAACTTTACCCTCGGCCATACAAATAACGGGATCGCAGAGGCGACCAATGAAATCCATGTCGTGTTCAATCACGACAAAGGTGTAACCACGTTCTTGGTTCAGGCGTATGATGGCATCCCCGATGGTATTCAGCAGGGTTCGGTTCACACCAGCGCCGACCTCATCCAAAAAGACGATTTTGGCATCGACCATCATGGTGCGGCCTAATTCCAATAGCTTTTTCTGACCCCCTGAAACCTGACCCGCTTTGTGATCGGCCAGATGCGAGATTGTGAGGAACTCTAAAACTTCATCCGCTTTGGTGCGTAATGCGCGTTCCTCGTTGGCGATGCGCTTGCGTCCAAACCATGTATTCCACAGTGTTTCCCCAGATTGTCCCGCAGGCACCATCATCAGGTTTTCGCGACAACTCATTGACGAAAATTCATGCGCAATCTGAAAGGTGCGCAACAACCCCTTGTGAAATAAGTCATGCGGCGGCAGCCCTGTGATATCCGCACCATCCATGGTCACGCGCCCCGACGTTGGGCCAAGGACACCTGCAACCACATTGAATAGGGTGGTTTTGCCTGCACCATTTGGGCCAATCAGCCCCGTTATGGATCCCTTTTCGATTTCAAGCGAGGCACCGTCCACCGCATGAAATCCACCAAAGGTTTTCCGAAGGTTTTCAACCTTGATCATCTGTAACTTCTTTTGGATCGTCGTTTACAAAAACAGCCCGAGCCATAGCCCGGGCTGAATAAAGATATGGCGTGAAATTAGCGGTATTTCACAGTTGTCATTTTACCGCCTTCAAAGACGATCTGACGGTAGCTACCTGAAGATTCACCTGGTCCGATTAGCTCAACCGCGGATGCACCAACATAGTCAATGTCGCCGCCATTGGCCAAAATTTCCAAACCTTTTGCCAATTCACCTGGATAGATTTTTTCACCTGGTGCGTTTGCAACATCCATGACTTTGCCTTTGTAGTCGGCTGGGTTGTCTGACCCTGCCGCTTGCATTGCCAACATGATCAATGCGGCTGCGTCATAGCTTTCTGCAACAAAGACAGATGATCCGTCAAATGCGTCGCCGATTAGGTCGACCAATTGGCTTGCGCCTGGGCTATCAGTGCCCGGTGCCTGACCTGTTGTGCCGTCAATTTCAGAACCAAAGTCTGTTTCCAATGACCCACCGATCATGCCGTCTGGTAGGTGGAACATGTCAAACGCGCCGCTATCCAATGACGCACGGATGATTCCCGCACCGCCACCTGTGTTATAGCCTGCAACTACCAAACGGTCGCCGCCTGCCGCTGCAAGTGCTGCAACCTCGGCTGAGTAGTCTGCTTTTTCGTCTTCATGCGCAGCTGAGATTGTGATTGTACCGCCCATGGATTTGAACGCCTCTTCAAAGCTTGATGCCAAGCCTTTGCCGTAGTCGTTGTTGACGTATGTTAGGGCAACTTCTGTTGATCCCATTTCCATTAGGGATTCTGCCATGACAACACCCTGACGTGCGTCAGATGGCGCTGTGCGGAAGAACAAACCGTTGTCTTCTGCTGTTGATAGGCCAGGCGATGTCGCGGATGGTGAAATCATGACCATGCCGTTTGCCAATGCAACGTTTGCAAGGATCGCGCCTGTCACACCAGAACAGTCTGCGCCCATGATGCCTGATACTCCGTCAGAAGTGATCAAACGTTCTGCTGCGGCTGTTGCTGCTGCGGCATCAATACATGTGCTGTCTGCGCGGACTGGTGCGACAGTTTTGCCGCCCAAGAACGCGCCAGAGCTTGAAACTTCTGCCATCGCGAACTCAGCGCCATCTGCCATTGCAGGTGTCAACGCTTCGATCGGGCCAGTAAAGCCCAAGATTACACCGATTTTCACTTCACCGTGGCCACCCGCAAATGCAGTGCCCGCAACCAAAGCAGAAGCCGCTGTTGCCATTAGAAATTTTTTCATAGTTCTCTCCCAAAGTTTGGACAGTGTCCTGCCCACAGTTTAGATTCACTTTTCAGTATTTGAAAAGGGAATATTTTTTGACCAACACTGTGTGTCTAGATCGAAATTCGTTGTGCGTGACTACCCCGTTCACGATAAGGTGTGGTTTCATAATGCGCGCGGTAGCACTTTGAAAAATGTGAAGGTGAGGCAAAACCACAAGCTAATGCGACATTGATCACACTCATATCCGTTTGCATCAACAGGTTACGCGCCTTTTGCAGGCGCAATTCCATGTAGTAGCGTTTAGGTGATCTATTCAGATAGCGGCGGAACAAACGCTCTAACTGACGTGTGGACATGCCGACATCTTTTGCCAAGATCGCAGGGGAAATTGGCTCTTCTATATTTTGTTCCATCATTTGGATGACTTGGCTTAGCTTTGGATGCCGCACACCGATGCGTGTGGGAACGGACAGACGCTGTGTGTCTTGGTCCGTGCGGATCGAGCTGTAGATCATTTGATCCGCAACTGCGTTTGCCATTTCTTCGCCATGTTTATCCGCAATCATCTTTAACATCAAATCAATGGACGATGTCCCACCTGCTGTGGTTAAACGATTGCCATCCGTGATGAACACCGATTTTGTCAGATCAACTTCCAAAAACTCCTCGGCAAAGCTGTCCTGATTTTCCCAATGGATTGTGGCGCGTTTTCCGTCCAGCAACCCTGCCTTGGCCATTGGATAGGCTGCGGTACATAATCCCCCGATGGTTAATCCGCGGCGCGCCTCGCGTCGTAGCCAATTCAATACTTTTTTGGTGGTTGCCATTTGAATGTCCACACCACCACATAGGATCATCACGTCATCGCGGCGCAATTCACACAGGTCATCATCCAGTGCAAATGTTGTGCCTGCAGAACATTGAACCGTTTCTCCACCCTCGCCAATAAAAATCCATTCATATGCTGTGCGTCCCAGCATACGATTGGCTATACGCAGGGCGTCCAAAGCAGAAGCAAAGGAAAGTAGCGTAAAATTATCAAGCAACACAAAGACAAAGCGCTCGGGCGCGTCTTCGCTTTTGGGGCGCAAGGTGGATGAGGCCATAGATCGCATTACACGCAAACTTCCGATTCTTCGGGTACCCACAGTATCAGCACAGGGCGCAGTTACAATAGATGTGTTGGCTTTTCCACAGATCAACAAACGCGGGTAATTTCGGGGTGGTCAGTTTGGGCGAACACAGGTATAGATTTGCTACTCGTGAACGCTAACACCGGAGAAATAAGATGAGCGAATGGCAAAAAACCACTTGGCGCAACAAGCCACGGGTTCAGATGCCTGATTATTTGGATCAGGAGGCGCTGAACGCAGTCGAAAGTCAGCTATCCAAATATCCACCGCTTGTTTTTGCAGGCGAGGCGCGGAATTTGAAGGCAAAACTGGCCGCTGCATCCCGTGGCGAGGCGTTTCTGTTACAAGGCGGCGATTGCGCCGAAAGCTTTGCACAATTCAGTGCAGATGGCATCCGTGACACATTCAAGGTGATGTTGCAGATGGCCATGATCCTGACCTTTGGCGCAAAGGTTCCTGTGATCAAGGTGGGCCGCATGGCAGGGCAATTTGCAAAACCACGTTCTGCACCAACCGAAAC
>JAAEZW010000092.1 GCA_018222665.1 Paracoccaceae bacterium | reverse complement strand
GAATTACTGCGCGCGCCGCGATTGCCAAAATGGTTGCGCGTTCCCTTGGTCGAGGCCTATGGGCCCGAACGCGTTGCCGCGATTGAAACGGTTCAGTTTGGCACGCCTCCGTTTGACATGACACCAAAAGACGCAGGACAGATCGATCATTGGGCACAGGAACTTGGCGGTCAGATCGTTTTGGGCGGCAGTATTCGTATGACCAATGCGGGACAGGTTTCGGCGCTGCCTGGGTTTGCCAATGGATCATGGTGGGTACAGGATGCGGCGGCGGCCCTGCCCGTGCGATTGTTGGGTGATATTTCTGGGAAAACGGCCATTGATTTATGCTGCGCTCCGGGTGGGAAAACCATGCAGCTTGCAGCCGCGGGTGCCAAGGTTATGGCCGTTGATAATTCACAACCTCGCATGGGCCGCGTCAAAGAAAACTTGGAACGCACAGGCTTGGTTGCGCGGACCAAGATCAAGGACGCGCTACAAACGGTCGGGGAGTTTGATGTAGTCGTTTTGGATGCACCTTGTTCTGCCACAGGAACAATGCGACGCCACCCCGATCTCCCCCATGCCAAGGACGGTTCCGATTTCGGGGCATTGATCGAACTGCAATCCCAACTGCTGGATCATGCAATCGGTTTGCTGAAACCAGGCGGGCGGCTTGTTTATTGTACATGTTCCCTATTGCCTGATGAAGGTGAATGTCAGGTGGAAGAGGCGCTTGTACGACATCAAAATCTGCAGATTGATCAATCAGCGATGAATGTGGATTTCCTTGATCCGCAAATGCGCAGCGACGAAGGCGGCTTGCGCCTGACCCCTGATATGTTGGGGGATAAAGGTGGCCTTGATGGTTTCTATATCGCGGTTTTAACAAAAACCTAACACTGTCAAATTTAGGACGATGACAGACGCAAACCCGCTGGCTATAGTGCCAGCAAGAGGGATGCGATATAAATGGCACCAGTGGGGAATTTATCACAGCGATATCAATGGGCTATGCATAGATTGCAGGCACGTCGCGCTGGTTTTTATAACCCCGAAACAGGCTTTATTTCTCAACCAGAGCCCAGATCCATTGGGAGCTTTGCAAAGGGTCAGCAATTGGCCGCTGGTAATATCATGCTGGCGGGGCATTTGATCGAGGCGCCCAATGCAATGTTGTGGGACATCGATCCCCCAGATTTGATGTTTGCACAAGATGCGCATGGATTTGCTTGGTTGGATGACTTGGCCGCAGCAGGCGACATAAATGCGCGTAGACTGGCCCAAGATTGGGTGTTCGGTTGGATTGAACGATACGATAATGGACGCGGGGCAGGGTGGTTGCCTGATCTCACAGGGCGGCGGTTGATCCGTTGGATTCATCATGCACTGTTCATTTTACAGGGCCGAACCTCAGAAGAGTCCGAAAGATTTTTCCGCGCGCTGGGTCGACAGATGATTTTTTTGCCGAAACGGTGGTCGGCAACGAAACATGGTTTGCCAAGGTTTGAGGCCCTGACGGGTTTGATATATGCGGGCCTGTCACTGAAAGGAATGGAACAATATGTACAACCTGCCACGCGGGCTTTGGCCCGTGAATGTCGTTCCCAGATCGACGAAACGGGCGGTATTCCAACGCGCAATCCCGAAGAATTGCTTGAGGTGTTTACGTTGCTGACCTGGTCGGCAACAGCGTTGAAAGAGGCGGGATGGACCCCCGCCGAATCTCATCAAAAGGCCTTGCGCCGCATGGCACCCACCTTGCGTACTCTGCGCCATTCTGATGGCGGACTTGCGCGGTTTCACGGGGGTGGGCGTGGATTAGATGGCCGATTGGACCATGCATTGTTGAAGTCGGGTAATCGTGACATGAATTCCGATGGATTGGCCATGGGATTTGCGCGCCTCTCCTCGGGGCGCACCTCGATTATTGTGGATGCCGAAATCCCTCCACAAGGGCACGCGGCTGTAAATGCGCATGCCTCAACACTCGCCTTTGAAATGACATCGGGCAGACGTGCTGTGATTGTAAATTGTGGATCTGGGGATACATTCGGCGAAGATTGGCGCAGCGCAGGGCGTGCAACACCTTCGCATTCATCATTGTATATCGAAGGGCAATCAAGCGCTCGTCTGGGGCGCAAATTGTCATACGGAGGGATTATCCGAGAGGTATTGGTTGAAGGACCTAAACAGGTTCCTATTGAAATGACACACGGCCTTGACGCCATTTCATTCAACGGGGCGCATGATGGGTATGTTGCCAAATATGGATTGACGCATGTGCGCGAGTTGAAATTGTCACTGGATGGACGCGAATTATCAGGTGAGGATTTATTGATCGCCATCGAAGAGCGCCATAAAAAAACCTTTGACCGCGCCCTAGAGGCGGGCAAGCTGGAAGGTATCTGCACACAAATCAAACTTCACCTGCATCCAGAAGTTGACGCCAATCTGGATTTAGGCGCGAATGCTGTATCGCTTGCGTTAAAAAGCGGTGAGGTATGGGTTTTTCGTCATGATGGGGTGGCGGAATTATCCGTTGAACCCAGTGTTTATTTGGAACGTGGGCGGTTACAACCAAGCGCGACAAAACAGGTCGTTTTATCTCGGCGCGTAATGGAGTATGGAACGCGCACGCGCTGGTCACTGGCCAAGGCACAGGACACGGCGCTGGCTGTTCGCGACATACATCGCGAAGAAGTTAGTACCATAGGTTGACCCAAGGAAGACGACGAATGACGAACCTTTATCCCGTGCGCCGCGCGCTTATTTCTGTTTCTGATAAAACTGGATTGATTGATCTTGCCAAAGCGCTGAGCGCAGGTGGCATAGAAATTCTATCGACAGGTGGAAGTGCGACGGCCATTCGCAATGCGGGGATTGATGTGCGCGATGTTGCGGATGTGACGGGGTTTCCAGAAATGATGGATGGACGTGTAAAAACACTGCACCCAATGGTACATGGCGGCCTGCTTGCGCTGCGCGATAATGATGATCACACCGCTGCAATGGAACAGCATGGGATTGGTGGGATCGACCTGTTGATTGTGAACCTTTATCCGTTTGAAGAAACCGTGGCAAAGGGTGCTGATTACGATACCTGTATCGAGAACATCGACATTGGCGGGCCCGCGATGATCCGTGCTGCTGCGAAGAACCATGGGTTTGTCACCACGGTTGTTGATGTTGAAGATTACGAAGAGCTTTTGGCAGAGCTTGCCGCGCATGAGGGGCAAACAACATATGCGTTCCGCCAAAAGATGGCGCAACGTGCCTATGCGCGCACGGGGGCCTATGATGCAGCGGTATCAATTTGGATGGCGTCAGCGATTGGTGAGGAAATGCCCCGCCGCCGCACAGTTGCAGGGACGCTTGCGCAATCGTTGCGATATGGTGAAAACCCGCACCAATCTGCTGCGTTTTATGTGGATGGAACGGATCGCCCGGGTGTTGCGACCGCGATCCAGCACCAAGGCAAAGAACTGTCATACAACAACATTAACGACACGGATGCCGCGTTTGAATTGGTGTCAGAGTTTGGGTCAGATACGGGTGCGGCATGCGCGATTATCAAACATGCCAACCCATGCGGCGTTGCGCGTGGTGCATCCTTGGTTGATGCCTACCGCGCGGCATACGATTGTGATCGCACGTCGGCCTTCGGGGGTATCGTTGCATTGAACCAAACACTGGACGGTGAAACAGCAGAAGAAATCTGTAAGATCTTTACAGAGGTTGTGATCGCACCCGACGCCACGCAAGTGGCGATTGATTTGTTCGCTGCGAAAAAGAACCTACGCCTTTTGACAACAGGTTCGATGGCCGATCCGCGTGAAGTGGCAAAAACCGTGCGCCAAGTATCAGGTGGCCTATTGGTTCAGGACAAAGACAACGGGCATATCACTGCTGCAGATTTAAAAGTTGTAACCAAACGTGCGCCGACAGAGGCCGAAATCGCCGATATGCTGTTTGCATGGAAAGTCGCAAAACACGTGAAATCAAACGCAATCGTCTATGTAAAAGATCAATCGACAGTCGGGATTGGTGCAGGTCAAATGAGCCGCGTTGACAGTTGTCGGATCGCGGCACGCAAGTCCATTGATATGGCAGAGGCGCTGGGCCTTGATGCACCCTTAACCCAAGGGTCAGTTGTGGCATCCGATGCGTTTTTCCCGTTCGCCGATGGTCTGTTGACCGCAGCCGAGGCAGGTGCACAAGCGATCATTCAACCGGGTGGCTCAATGCGCGATGATGAAGTGATAGCCGCAGCGGATGAGGCAGGGTTGGCAATGGTCTTTACTGGCATGCGCCATTTCCGTCACTAAGATGCGGCGCTTATTCCAAATCGCAATTCTTGCCGCGGGGCTGGATTATATCTCAAAGATGTTGATCCTGAACGTGGTGCAATTGCCGTTGATCGGTCGGATCGAGGTGTTTCCGCCTTTTCTAAATTTTCACATGGCGTGGAATTACGGGGTGAATTTTGGGCTATTTGCCCATGATTCTCCTTGGACGCGCTGGGTGCTGATTGCGATTGCGGTTGGGGTCAGCGTGTTTATCGCCTATTGGGCATGGAAAGAACGCTTTGGCCCATGGGCGCAGGTGTTTGCAGGGTTGCTGATTGGCGGGGCGCTTGGAAATGCCTATGACCGCATCCGCTATGGGGCGGTTGCTGATTTTTTGAACATGAGCTGTTGCGGCATTCAAAACCCTTATGCATTCAATGTCGCCGACATTTTCATTTTCGTGGGCGCTATTGGTTTGGCAATTTTCCCCCAACCGAAAAAAGACGGATGACCGCGCTGTTGCTTTGCGCTATTGCTAGGGCCAAAGCAGTGGAGGTTGCATGAGATACGCAGTTGTTTTTGGGATCATTGGTTCAATGATGCTAAGCGCGTGCTCAGATACGCCGCCCAAGTTGCGTGATCTTTATGATCCTTATGCTGGCCCAGAAGAATTTGCCATTTCTCCCAACCTTGAACTGGAAATGCCCCAAGATTTGGCAAGCTTACCAACACCAACCCCTGGTGGCAAAAACCTAACTGATCCAAATCCCAAAGGGGATGCGATTGCATTGTTAGGGGGCGATCCAAACCGCGTCACGGCTTCCCGATCTGATACCAACGACGGGGCGCTGTGGACTTATGCTACACGGTTCGGCTTTGATCCCAATATTCGCGAAACTGTTTCTGAAGAAGACCGCAGGTTCAGATTGATTCAGGGGCGGTTTTCGCAAATCAAATTGTTCCGTGTAGATCGCTATAATCAAATTTACCGACGTCAAACACTGGATGCCAAAAAAGAAGTGCAGCGTTGGCGCGAACGCGGTGTCAGCACGCCGTCTATGCCTTCCAATTAAACCTCACCTTTCTGTGTGAGGCCTTGAAGCACGCAAGATTTCAAATACATGTTCCATCGTTGTCGGAGGATACTTATGATTTTACGTCTGTTTTTATCGTTTTGTGTTGGATTGACGTTTGTGACGGCCTCGCATGCCGCGAGTGAGGATCAGGTAAGCGAATTCATGTTGGATAACGGCATGCAGGTTGTTGTTATAGAAGATCACCGTGCGCCTGTGGTGGTGCATATGGTTTGGTATCGTGCAGGTGCCGCTGATGAAACACCAGGCGTATCTGGCGTCGCGCATTTTTTGGAACATTTGTTATTTAAGAAAACCAAAAACCTTGCGGCAGGTGAACTGTCCCGAACGGTGGCCGAGAATGGCGGGACGGACAACGCTTTTACCAGTTATGATTACACGGCCTATTACCAACGCGTCGCGGCGGACAGATTACCGATCATGATGCAGATGGAGGCAGATCGGATGGTTAACTTAGACCTGACCGAAGACGACATTTTGGTCGAACGTGATGTGATCATTGAAGAACGCAACCAACGCATAGAAACAAATCCAAGCGCGCTATACCGAGAACAGGCAAGCGCAGCCTTGTTCCAAAATCATCGTTATGGTGTGCCTGTCATTGGTTGGCGTCATGAAATGTCAAACCTGACACTTTCTGATGCGCTGGCCTATTACAAGCAATTCTACGCTCCCAATAATGCCGTGTTGATTGTCGCGGGTGATGTAGTTTCTGATGAGGTGCTGTCGCTTGCCAAATCGACCTATGGCCAAATCCCCGCAAACTCCAACCATTTGGAACGAAAACGCCCAATTGAACCTCCGCATTTTGCACCACGGCGGATTGAATATGTGGATGAACGTGTGTCGCAACCCTATGTCGTGCGCAGTTATCTTGCACCAGAGCGCAACAGCGGGGATCAACGCCCTGCAGCTGCGCTGGCTTTGCTAGCGGATATTTTGGGCGATGGTCAGGCATCTGTTCTGCAGCGTAAGTTGCAATTCGAAACCCAAGAGGCGCTTTATGCAAGTGCCTCTTATTCAGGTGTGTCTTTAGATATGACAAGCTTTGCTGTGTACATCGTACCCTCTGCTGATGTGTCGCTCGAGGATGCGGAAGCCGCCCTTGACCGCGCGATTTCGGAATTCATGGAAGAGGGCGTGGATCAAGCGCAGCTTGACCGATTGAAAACTCAGTATCGCGCCGCAGGCATTTATGCACAAGATAGCGTGACTGGGCTTGCCAACGCCTATGGTCGCGCATTGACGTCTGGCCTGACGCTTCAGGATATTCACGAATGGCCCGATATCATCCAATCTATCACGGCCGAAGAAATACTGGCGGCCGCGCGCGGTGTGTTTGATCTAAATTCATCCGTGACTGGTTGGATCCGTAAATAGGGGATGAAGATGATTAGAGCATTTGCAACCATTCTTGTGACTTTCATCGCGACACTTGTACAAGCGATGCCAGACATCAAAACATTTACGACGCCCACGGGAACGCCCGCCTGGCTGGTTGAAGATCACAATATACCCTTTGTTGCGTTGGAATTACGCTTTATCGGTGGCACGGCAATCGAACCGATGGAAAAGCGCGGTGTCACCCAGTTTATGATGGGCCTTCTGGAAGAAGGGTCAGGGGATATGGAGGCGCAGGCCTTTAGCATCGCAAAAGATGATCTGGC
>JAAEZW010000091.1 GCA_018222665.1 Paracoccaceae bacterium | reverse complement strand
TAAGGCACAGGGCCACAGTTTGGGACAGTTCGGCAGAAACGTTTTGCGTGAAATACAGCCCAATTGGCACGGCAACCGCAGAACCCAGCCATAGGGTGACTGCCGCACCTTTATCCGCATCTTTCCAGCCGCCCCGCACCATCATGGCGCTGGCCACAAGTTCAAGCCACCAACAAATCGGGATCAGGGCAAGCGGCGACAGGATCAGTGCTGCCGATGCCATCACAATTGCAGACAATGCAAAGCCTGTGAAACCCCGAACCAATCCCGCGCAGAAACAGATCACTGCCAGCAGTGTAAATTCCGTTTGGTTCAGGGTCAGCAGCTCTTGCATATCCTATCACTTATCCGCGGTCTGAGAGCGCGACGTAGTCACGCGGCTCGGCACCGCTATACAGTGTCAGAGGACGGATCAGGATGTTACCCTCGAGCTGTTCGATGCACTGGATGATCCAACCTGGCATGCGTCCGATTGCGAAAATTGGGACGTAAAGGTCCATTGGAATGTCGTGCAATTGGTAAACAACGCCGGAATAGAAATCCACATTCACGTTCAGGCCGTGGCGGGCATAGGGTTTCATGGCGTCAACCACACCCTGTAGGATTGCGTACCATTCTGGTGCGCCCATTTCTTCGCCCAATTTGCGAACACCTTCGCGCATGTGGCGTGCGCGGGGGTCTTCGGCGCGATATACGCGGTGACCAAACCCCGTTACGGCCTCGCGATTTGCACGCTTGGCTTTAACATAGGCGGCGGCATTTTCTGGGGTGCCGATTTCATGCACCATTTTCATCACGTCCTCGGCCGCACCACCATGCGCGGGACCTGCCAGTGTGGACAGGGCCGTCACGATGGCGCCATGCAAATTCGCCTCGGTTCCGATTGTAACACGTGCGGCAAAGCTGGATGCGTTTGACCCGTGCTCTGCGTGTAGGATAAAGTCCACATCTGCCAAACGCGCGGCATCATCTGATGGTTTTTCACCCTTTAGCATCCATAACCAGTTGGCCGCATGAGACAGCGTTTTGTCCGCGGCAACGGGGTCCAAACCATTGCGAATGCGATCATGTGCTGCGATGATCATGGGGACTTGGGATGTCAGTTTGATGCCGTTTTCGATGAAGGCTTCAACCGAAACATCTTGGCTTGTTGGGGTTAGGGCGGCCAGTGCAGACGTTGCCGTGCGCAAAACGTCCATTGGGTGGCCGTCTTTGGTTGCGCGAATGACATCGTAAACGGATGTGGGCAATTCACGTGCGTCTTTCAGTTTCGCATCAAAATCTGCCAACTCTGCTTGCGTAGGAAGGTCGCCATAGATCAGCAGATAAGAGACTTCTTCAAATGTGGATTGCGTGGCGAGTGCGTCGATGGAATATCCACGATAACTTAGGGTGCCTGCCGACCCGTCGATATGGCTCACGGCGGAGCGTTCGAAATAAATGCCCTTAAGGCCACGGTTGATCTTGACGTTTTCGCTCATTGCTGGCTCCTTTCACAAAACGGAGGCGATATGACGGTACTCGAAACTTCGCGTGCATCTGCGCGCAAAAGACCGCTAAGAGTGGTTTTCCCAGAACTGGAGGACGATGAACGCGTGGCAGAGGCCGCGCGGATTTTAGAAACGGATGGTTTGGCGCATCCGATGGGATTGTCAGATCCAACACCTGAGCAAATGGCGGCGTTGGTTGAAGGGCGCGGCATGAAAGAAGCCATCGCCAAACGCATGTTGAATAAACCACTATATCGCGCCGCCGCAATGGTTGCCGCAGGCGAAGCGGATGTCATGGTTGCAGGGGCAGACAGCCCCACACGCCGCGTGATCGAGGCCGCGTCAATCGCGATTGGGTTGGACGAAGGCGTGCATATGCCATCGTCATTTTTCCTGATGTGTTTTCCAGATGGGCGCGAATTGATATTTGCCGACTGTGCGGTCAATGTTTCGCCCAACAGCGATGAATTGCTCAGCATCGCCATGGCCTCTGAAAATACTGCTGTGCGTTTGTTGGGTGCAGCCAATGTTGCGATGTTGTCATTTTCAACAGGTGCATCGGGCACAGGCGAAAGCGTTGATTTGGTGCGCGAAGCGGCAGAGGCAGGCGGATACATCGGTCCGATCCAAGCAGATGCCGCGTTAAATGCAAAAATCGCTGTGAAAAAGGGGTTGGGACAAGGGGGTGCGAATGTGCTGATTTTTCCTGATCTGAACTCTGGCAACATTGCATACAAGCTCTGCCAAGAATTGGCAGGTGCCCAAGCGATTGGACCATTTTTACAAGGTTTCAAAAAACCTGTCTGTGATCTCAGCCGCGGGGCAACTGTTGATGATATTGTTGCTGGTGCGATCATTACATCCGCCATGTTTGCCGATTAAAGGTCTGGCCAATTCTCGGCTGCGTCGTTCGTAGCATTTTGAAAACCGCGCACCATTCGGGCGCGGTTTATTTTCGTTCAGGGTTTGATTAAACCGCTGTTTGTTTGCGCATGTCTGCCGCGTCGATGCCAGCGACAGCCACTGGTTTCTTCATCGCGTCACGGCGGAAAGGTTCACCCAATTCTTGGTTGATCATTGCTTCGATCAATGTGGTGATACCGTTTTCCATTTGGTCTTTGACCGCCTGATGCAGTGCCTCGGTCAATTCATCCATGGTGCGTGCAATTACACCCTTTAGACCACAGGCCTGTGCGATACCGGCATAGGATACTTGTGTATCCAATTCAGTGCCAACAAAGTTGTCGTCAAACCATAGGGTTGAGTTCCGCTTTTCAGCACCCCATTGGTAGTTGCGGAACACGATTTGCGTCACAGCGGGCCATTCGCCACGGCCAATCGCAGTTAGTTCGTTCACCGCGATACCAAAGGCACCGTCACCTGCAAAACCAACAACAGGCACATTTGGCTGACCAATTTTTGCGCCAACAATCGCAGGTAAGCCGTAACCGCATGGGCCGAATAGGCCAGGTGCCAAATATTTGCGGCCTTCTTCAAACGCAGGATAGGCATTACCGATTGCACAGTTGTTGCCGATGTCGGACGAAATGATCGCCTCGGTCGGAAGGGCCGATTGGATCGCGCGCCATGCCATACGTGGGCTCATCCAGTCTGGTTTGTCTGCGCGTGCACGCTGGTTCCATGTTGTGCCTGGATCATCGTCTTCGTGATCCATTGAGCTAAGTTGTTGCGCCCAACGCGATTTTTTCTCGGCAATCTTTGCCTTACGCTCGGCACGACCATCATCACCTGCTGACTCTGATAGGCGGTCCAAAATACCATTCGCCGCTTTTGCCGCATCCGCAACGATACCGACAGTCACTTTTTTAGTTAGGCCAATACGATCAGGGTTGATGTCAACCTGAATGATTTTCGCATCCGCTGGCCAATATTCCATGCCATAGCCTGGCAAGGTTGAGAAGGGGTTCAAACGTGTGCCCAGACACAGAACAACGTCTGCTTCGCTGATCAATTCCATGCCCGCTTTTGATCCGTTATAGCCCAATGGACCCGCGAATAATGGGTGTGACCCTGGGAATGCGTCATTGTGTTGGTATCCAACACAAACAGGCGCATCCAAACGTTCGGCCAATGCGCGTGACGCATCAATGCCGCCTTGTGACAAAACTACACCTGCGCCGTTTAGGATCACTGGGTTTTTCGCGTTTGACAAAAGTTCAGCTGCCTGAGCAATCGCCTGTTCACCACCGGATGGGCGTTCAAATTCGACAATTGCAGGAAGTTCCACATCAATCACTTGTGTCCACATGTCGCGTGGGATGTTCAATTGCGCCGGCGCTGATGCACGTTTCGCGTTCATGATCACACGGTTCAACACTTCGCATACGCGAGAAGGATCGCGCACCTCTTCTTGATAGGCGACCATGTCTTCGAACAATTTCATTTGTTCTACTTCTTGGAAACCACCCTGGCCGATTGTTTTGTTCGCGGCTTGTGGTGTCACCAACAACAAAGGTGTGTGGTTCCAATACGCTGTTTTCACAGCGGTCACAAAGTTTGTGATACCTGGGCCGTTTTGCGCAATCATCATGGACATTTCGCCAGTTGCACGTGTGTATCCATCCGCCATCATGCCCGCGGATCCTTCGTGCGCACAATCCCAGAATTGAATGCCCGCTTGTGGGAACAAATCCGAAATTGGCATCATGGCTGAACCAATGATACCGAATGCATGTTCAATACCGTGCATTTGCAGAACTTTTACAAATGCTTCTTCTGTTGTCATTTTCATGAATGCGACTCCTGATGGGCGCGTGAAATACGCGGTTTTCCTTGGTTGTGTTTTAGTGTGAAATTGGTCTAAATCAGTAGGGCCAGTTTGGATTATGACACGAGTCCAGTTCGCGCAATTTCATCTGCGATCAAACTGATGCCTGTTTCAATGTGTTCTTGGCTGATTGAGGAATAGGCCAAGCGAAAATGCGAGGCACTTGGCGCCAAGTTGGGAAAGAATGCAGTTCCTGGTTCAATCAGGACGCTACGATTTTGAAGGCGGTGTGCCAAATCCGCTGTTTCGACGTGATCTGGTGCCTTCATCCATACCGATGAACCGCCAGAGGGCGCAGGACCGTCAATCGTGAGGTTGTATTTTTCAATCGCGTTGATCAGCGTTTCACGGCGCGCGCGATAGGTGCGGGCTGTGCGTTTGATTTGACTGTCATAATAGCCTAAACTTAGGAAATAAGCGGCGGTGCGTTGAATATGCCCTGGGGGATGGCGCAGGACGCTTGCGCGCAAGGCGCGCGCTTCGCGGATAAAGGGGGCAGAGCCAACCAAATACCCCAAGCGCAAGCCCGGGAAAAGCGATTTGGAAAAACTGCCAACGTAAATAACGCGACCATCTGCATCCAGCGACTTTAAGGCAGGCGAGGGAGTGGTGGTGTTGGCGATTTCAAATTCATAATCATCTTCGACGATCAAGGCATCTAAATTTGCCGCACGATCCAGCAAAGCTTTACGGCGATCAAGCGGCATGGTGTGGTTGGTGGGGCATTGGTGACTGGGCGTTGTGAAGATCACCGATGCATTGTCAGGAACCTCATCGGGTACCATTCCCCTTGCGTCCACATCTACGGGATGAATATGGCACCGTGATTGGTTTAGAATTTCAAGCAGCGCTGGATAGCATGGGTTTTCGATGACAGCTGTCCTGCGCTGTGTCAACAAAACCTGAGATGCGAGCCACAGCGCATTTTGCGCGCCAAGGGTCACCAAAATCTGATCCTCTTGGGCAAAGATACCTCGCCGCGGCAGTGTGTGACGGGCGATGAATTCAAGCAACATTGGATCATCGCGGTCAAAGTGATCGCTGGTTAAGGCGTTAAAGTCTTTGGCACCCAATGCACGAATGGCGCATAATCGCCAGTTCGCGTGATCGAACAGGGTTGGATCGGATTGGCCATAGATGAAACGGTATTTGTAACGTGCCCAATCTTGGGGTTTGTTGATTGGATCGCCTTCCGCATACCGCTGCCCGATTGCCCTACTCCAATCTACACGATCTGGGACTTGTGTCTTTGCCTCAAATGGGGGCGTTTCGGGGGCGGTGTCAGACACATAATATCCCGATCTATCCTTTGACATCAGATAATCGCTGGCCAATAGTTCGGTATATGCCAAAGTCACTGTTATGCGGCTGATGCCCAAGTGAGAAGCAAGTTTGCGTGTTGAGGGGAGCTTTTCACCTTTGCGGAATTGGCCAGACAGAATGCCCTGCGCAATGGTTTGTTGCAAACGCGCTTGCAGGGTGCCACTTTGCTGTGGATGAAGGATGAAACTTTCAACTGGTACCGCCATATCTCATCATACTGGATCTATTACGGATGGTAAACTGGCATTATATCTAGTTGCTTAGATCATCAGATTGAGATTGTATACAATATTATTAATTGTATATTTATCCCACATCACAGCAAGAAATACAATATTTTCAATAGGTTTGGCCTGATTTGCGCGGCTAAATTGTGACTGTTGCACATTCCATTAAAATATACTTAAGTGATATAATTTTATACTTATGTATCGCTTTTTATGATACATTATGTACAGCCTTTGCAGGCATATGTATCAGCCGCAAGAAACGAGTGCACGTTATGCGTGTGTTCAGTAGGAATGTACTGCGAAGAAAGGCAATGACTTTCGTTGACTAGCAGCGACCAAGACATGTCCGTCCATCAAATTTTTGGGCGCAACTTGCGCGAATTGTGCAAGAGAACCGGGACGATTGCAGAGGTTGCAGATCATCTGGGCGTAAATCGCGTGCAGATGAATCGCATATTGAATGGCGAAAGTTTCCCAAAACCGGGTTTGATGAAGCGTATTTGCGATCACTTTTCCGTGAACGCGCGAATTCTTTTGGAGCCGCTTGCCGAGCTAGAGGCCGAGAAACGGAACCAAAGCCCAGGTGATGTAAGTGGTATGTCGTGGCCATTTGACTATGCATTTTTTGGTCGCGATTACTCGGTTAATGAGGAAAACGTGAATCGTGAAATCGTACCTGATGGCCTGCATCTGATGATCCGCCCATCCTTTATGTGGCGTGATGGTTATTTGATTGGGATAGTGCGATTTTTCAACAAAGACGGTGCACAGGTTATGCGTGGGTTTGACCCGATTGCGCGGGGCATGAAACGATCTGACCTGACGCCCATGAAGGTGCGCGAATATCGTGGTTTGTTGTTAAATTCTTCGGAATCAATTTCGTTCCTGTATGCCACACGTATTCCAAACACTGTAATTGGCATAGATCATTTCGGCACCCGAACATGGCCGACGCATGGGTTTTTATCTGGGCGGTGTTTGGTGATGAGTTCGGCAAACCCAATCGGTAAAACCGTGGTTCCAAGTATCCTGCAACCGCTGGAGCAGGATACAAGAACGATTTTAGAGGCTGCGCGGCTGTGTGGTTTTCGGAGTCTCTCCGAAGTGCCGCGCAAATACCATGAACATCTTAGTTCGGCCGGGATTTGATCAGCCGAACACCTTGGTCAGTGAACGATCTACGGCATCGGTGATTTCGTCGATGTCATCAGG
>JAAEZW010000090.1 GCA_018222665.1 Paracoccaceae bacterium | reverse complement strand
TTATTTTTTTGCGCAGGCTTTAATGCAAAACCCGACGACGCCCTGCGGCCCCACCGCGGCGCACAGGTGCGCAAATCGCAAGATCAACGGTTTCCCCAATCATCCGTGTGAATTCAGCGGCCGCTTGTGATTTATCGGGGGTCGATCGCATCCACCGCATGGCCGAATGCGCCGCCTGCCGCGCGCTTGCGACATCAGCCTGCGAAAGAATCCAATGAAAATACCCAGCCCGCGCCGCGGTAGTGGCGGCAGAACCTTGGTGGTCAAGCGATTGAAGGTCGTTAAAGATATGACGTAATGTCATTGTCTGCCTTTCTCCATCACACCCCGTGATGGTGGTTAAAGTTACTCTTAACCAAGGCTGGTTTCCGGACTCGGGGCGGATGGCGCGCGCCACACAAACAAACCTTCCCAAATCGCTTCAGTGGTTTTGTTTGCTTCCACCCTCACCGTTGCGGGGGCAGTGTCGGATTTTCACCGACTTCCCAATTCTCCTGCATCGCAGGCACCTTAGTAGTCCTAAGGTGCTTTATTTCGCCAGATCCGTAAAGACAAAAGTCGACATATTGTGCACTGAATGCGCAAAATTACACTATATTGAAAACACGACACCGCTAACGCGCAACTGTGAGCCATTGTAGGTGTTAAAACGGAACGTCGTCCGCAGCCGTGACAAATTTGGCAACCACTTTTTTAACGCCGGCCTTGTCAAAGGCGATTTCCAGCTTGTCGCCTTCGGTTCCGATAACGGCGCCATAGCCAAATTTTTGGTGAAAAACACGCACGCCTAAATCATAGGCAGGGACCGCTGTTGCGTCGATTGTCATATGGCGCGCTTCTTTGGCTTGGCTTAACCCGCGCTGACCTGCGCGTTCTTGCATACGTCGCCAGCCAGGGGAATTATATCCATCCGCCTTGGCCGCGGCCTCATGCAGGGACGAGGGTGCCGCCGCCGCGCCATATCCACCGCCGTATAAACCCGGTGGCGTCAACACCTCGACATGCTCATCAGGTAATTCATCAATAAAGCGCGATGGCATCGAAGATTGCCACTGGCCAAACACGCGCCGATTTCCAGCGAATGAAATGGTGCAAATCCGTTCTGCGCGAGTGATCCCAACATACGCCAATCGCCGCTCTTCCTCTAACCCCTTAAGGCCAGATTCATCCATCGACCGCTGCGATGGAAACAACCCATCTTCCCATCCAGGAAGGAAGACAACTGGAAATTCCAAACCTTTGGCGGCGTGCAGGGTCATGATTGACACCTTTTCTTCGCCATCTTGGTTGTCATTATCCATGACCAAGGAAACGTGTTCCAAAAACCCTTGTAGGTTTTCAAACTGCTCTAACGCTTTCACCAATTCTTTTAGGTTTTCAAGGCGGCCTGCGGCTTCTGGTGTTTTGTCGTTCTGCCACATGGTTGTGTAGCCGCTTTCATCCAGAATGATTTCGGCCAATTCCATATGTGTGATCGCCTGATCACCTGCCATGCGTCCCCAACGATCAATGCCATCTATCAACACGCGCAGTTCCGCAGCGCCCTTTCCGCCCAACACTTTATCCGCCAATGCGATCCGCGCACCGTCAACCAAAGATACGCCATTTTCACGCGCAACGTTTTGAATTTTTTGCTGTGCCTTATCGCCCAAACCGCGTTTGGGCGTATTGACGATCCGTTCAAATGCCAAATCATCTTCGGGGCTTAGAACCACGCGGAAATAGGCCATAGCATCGCGGATTTCCATGCGTTCATAAAACCGTGGACCTCCGATGACACGATAGGGCAATCCAATCGTTAAAAAGCGATCTTCAAATGCACGCATTTGATGGGATGCGCGTACCAAAATCGCCATATCCTCAAGCCCGAAGGGGGCATTGCCGCGCGTGCCCCGCTGCATCGCCTCAATCTCTTCGCCGATCCAACGCGCCTCTTCTTCGCCGTCCCAATGTCCAATCAGACGGACGCGATCGCCACTGTCCAGATCGGTCCATAGCTCTTTGCCCAAGCGCCCCGCGTTGCCAGAAATCACACCACTGGCAGCGGCCAAGATATGAGGAGTTGAACGGTAATTTTGTTCCAATCGCACAACTTTGGCGCCTGGAAAATCCTTTTCAAAGCGTAAGATATTGCCCACTTCCGCGCCACGCCAGCCATAGATGGATTGATCATCATCCCCCACACAGCAAATGTTTTTATGCGCACCTGCCAACAGGCGTAGCCACAAATACTGGGCAACATTGGTATCCTGATATTCGTCGACCAAAATGAATTTGAACCAACGTTGATACTGTTCCAAAACATCATCATGGGTCTGAAAAATGGTCACCATGTGCAGCAGCAGATCGCCAAAATCGACGGCGTTTAATTCCCGCAGTCGCGTTTGATATTGCGCATAAATTTCTGTGCCGCGGTTGTTGAATGCGCCTGCCTCGGCGCTCGGAACCTTTTCGGGGGTCCAGGCACGGTTTTTCCAATGGTCGATGATCCCGCCCAGCTGTCGCGCAGGCCAGCGTTTTTCATCGATATTATTGGCAAGGATTAATTGCTTAATCAGGCGGTTTTGATCATCCGTGTCGAGAATTGTGAAATTGCTTTTCAAACCCACTAGCTCCGCATGACGGCGCAATAATTTTACACAGATTGAATGAAAGGTGCCGAGCCACGGCATGCCTTCGATCTGCATCCCTAGAAGGGCGCCGACGCGGTTCTTCATTTCCCTCGCCGCTTTATTGGTGAACGTCACCGACAAAATTTCGTTTGGACGTGCGCGCCCCGTGTTTAGAAGATGCACAATGCGTGATGTTAGGGCCTTGGTTTTCCCTGTACCAGCGCCCGCCAACATAAGGACTGGGCCATCCAACGCCTCAACCGCTTCGCGTTGCGCAGGGTTCAAATCATCCAAATAGGGTGCGCCCCGTGCGGCCATCGCACGCGCCGTGAGTGAGGCCCCTTCAAAGGCGTCCATTTCATCAAAACTGCTCATGTTTCTAAATTAGCTCGAAGTTTTGTAATTGAAAAGGGGATGTTCGACAAATGTTCTGGTGAATTATCTCCTAAGATTAGCGACACATTTTGATTAAGTTTAATGATTATTTTGAATAAAAATAAATAGTGCGTTGAGAAATCAGGTCTCAATCTAAATTATACCACTCCAGCTGGTTCAAATTGGCATCGACTGAACGGCTATATTGTCCAATTCAACTCATTAAAGCCTGAAAATGTATATTGATACATCCAACCCCATAACCAGATTGGTGCTCGTTTTAATAATGCAATGATCCATAAATTTTCCAAATTTTTATTAAACGAAGAATGGCCGTTCAAATTTTGGACAATTACCACAAAAATTGACATACCTGATTGACATTCCGCGGTTCTGCGGTGCAGCATCTGCCAAATTTAAGCTGGCTGTGACAGTTTTTATGAAAGCAACGACTAATCTTGGGAGGGATCATGGCTGATTTCAAAAAAATCCTGATAGCCAATCGCGGAGAAATCGCGATCCGCATTATGCGTGCCGCGAATGAAATGGGCAAAAAAACTGTCGCCATATTTGCGGAAGAGGACAAATTGGGCCTGCACCGTTTTAAAGCTGACGAAGCCTATCGCATTGGTGAAGGCTTGGGACCCGTTGCAGCCTATCTTTCTATTGATGAAATCATTCGTGTGGCCCGTGAATGCGGTGCGGATGCGATCCACCCAGGTTACGGATTATTGTCAGAAAATCCCGCATTTGTGGATGCCTGCGACAAAAATGGCATCACCTTTATCGGACCCAAAGCCGAAACAATGCGAGCACTGGGCGACAAAGCCTCGGCCAGAAAAGTGGCCATTGCAGCAGATGTTCCCGTCATTCCAGCGACAGAAGTGTTGGGCGATAATATGGACGCAATTGCCAAGGAGGCCGGAGAAATTGGGTATCCCCTGATGTTAGAGGCATCCTGGGGCGGTGGTGGACGCGGCATGCGCCCCATCAATGGACCAGACGAGTTAGAGGAAAAAATACTAGAAGGTCGCCGCGAAGCCGAAGCCGCTTTTGGCAATGGTGAAGGGTATCTGGAAAAAATGATCACCCGTGCCCGCCACGTCGAGGTGCAGATTCTGGGCGACAAACATGGAGAAATTTATCATCTTTGGGAACGCGATTGCTCGGTACAGCGACGTAACCAAAAAGTAGTCGAACGCGCCCCTGCCCCCTATCTAAGCGATGCGCAGCGTCAGGAGTTGTGCGAATTAGGCCGCCGCATTTGTGCGCATGTGAATTACGAATGCGCGGGCACCGTTGAATTCTTAATGGATATGGAAACGGGCAAGTTTTACTTTATCGAAGTGAACCCCCGTGTTCAGGTGGAACACACTGTGACCGAAGAGGTCACGGGCATTGATATCGTTCAATCCCAAATCCTGATCGCCGAAGGCAAAACCATTGCCGAGGCGACAGGCAAAGCCAGCCAACAGGATGTGACCCTAAATGGACACGCTTTGCAAACGCGGATCACAACAGAAGATCCACAAAACAATTTTATCCCCGATTATGGTCGCATCACCGCATTTAGATCTGCGACAGGTATGGGCATTCGTTTGGATGGCGGCACTGCCTATTCAGGTGGTGTGATCACGCGATATTACGATTCATTGTTGGTCAAGGCCACCGCTTGGGCCCCGACCCCGCAAAAAGCGATCAACCGCATGGATCGGGCTTTGCGTGAATTCCGTATCCGCGGCGTGTCCACCAACATCGCCTTTGTCGAAAATTTGTTGAAGCATCCGACATTTCTGTCCGATCAGTACACAACGAAATTTATTGACGAAACACCCGATCTGTTTGCGTTTGAAAAACGCCGCGACCGCGGGACCAAGGTATTGACCTATATCGCGGATATTACCGTCAACGGACATCCCGAGACCGAGGGGCGCCCTGCCCCTGCCGCGGATCTGAAAACACCAAAACCCCCCAGCCATGGCACCGATCTGGCCTATGGCACGCGGAATCTATTGGAACAAAAGGGACCTGCCGCGGTTGCGGAATGGATGTTGAAACAACAACAGGTTCTGATCACCGACACCACCATGCGCGATGGGCACCAATCCCTGCTTGCGACACGTTTGCGATCAATTGATATGATCAAGGTCGCGCCAAGTTATGCGGCGAACCTGCCACAGCTGTTTTCCATTGAATGCTGGGGTGGCGCGACGTTTGATGTGGCCTACCGCTTTTTGCAGGAATGTCCGTGGCAGCGTTTGCGCGATTTGCGCAGTGCCATGCCGAACCTGATGACACAGATGTTGCTGCGTGCATCCAACGGGGTTGGATACACAAACTATCCCGACAATGTGGTGCAATCCTTTGTGGCAGAAGCGGCCAAAGGCATCGATGTGTTCCGCGTCTTTGACAGCCTGAACTGGGTCGAAAACATGCGCGTTGCGATGGATGCGGTGATTGAAGCCGGCAAAATCTGTGAAGGCAGCATCTGTTACACAGGTGATATTCTAAACCCAGATCGCGCGAAATATGACCTGAAATATTATGTCGATATGGGCAAACAGCTGCGTGATGCTGGGGCCCATGTTTTGGGCCTAAAGGATATGGCAGGTCTGCTGAAACCCGCAGCCGCACGTCAATTGGTAAAAGCGCTTAAGGAAGAGGTGGGATTGCCCATCCATTTCCACACACATGATACATCGGGCGTGGCAGGCGCAACAATTCTGGCCGCCGCAGATGCGGGGGTTGATGCCGTAGACGCTGCAATGGATGCATTTTCAGGCGGCACATCGCAACCCTGCTTGGGCTCCATCGTTGAAGCCTTGCGCAACACAGATCGTGACACAGGTTTGGACATTGAACGCATTCGCGAAATCAGTGCCTATTGGGAACAGGTGCGTGCGCAATACACCGCCTTTGAAAGCGGATTGGCCGCACCTGCATCCGAAGTATACCTACACGAAATGCCCGGTGGTCAATTCACAAACCTAAAAGCGCAAGCGCGCTCATTAGGATTAGAAGAGCGTTGGGGTGATGTTGCGAAAACCTACGCCGATGTGAACCAAATGTTTGGCGATATTGTAAAGGTGACGCCATCGTCCAAAGTGGTTGGGGATATGGCCCTAATGATGGTATCCCAAGGGATCACACGCGATCAGGTGGAAGATCCAGAAACAGATGTGGCCTTTCCCGACAGTGTGATCGACATGATGCGTGGCAACCTTGGCCAACCCCCGGGTGGTTTCCCGGCAGGGATCGTGAATAAAGTGCTAAAGGGCGAAGCGCCAAACACCGAGCGACCAGGCAAACATCTGCCCCCCGTTGATCTCGAGGCGAAACGCCAAGAGGTGTCCGATCAGTTGGATGGTGCCCCAATCGACGATGAAGATTTGAACGGCTATTTGATGTATCCCAAGGTCTTCACTGATTACATGCAGCGCCATAAAACCTATGGACCTGTGCGCACTTTGCCGACCAAAACGTTCTTTTATGGAATGGAACCTGGCGAGGAAATCACAGCCGAAATTGACCCAGGCAAAACCCTTGAAATCCGTCTACAAGCAGTTGGGGAAACCACGGATGATGGTGAGGTCAAGGTGTTCTTTGAACTAAACGGTCAACCCCGTGTGATCCGTGTGCCAAACCGCATCGTTAAGGCGACGACAGCCGCAAAACCCAAGGCCGAACTGGGCAATGCAAATCACATCGGTGCACCGATGCCAGGTGTCGTCGCATCTGTTGCCGTTCAGGCGGGACAAGAGGTGCGCGAAGGTGATTTATTGCTGACAATTGAAGCGATGAAAATGGAAACGGGCATTCACGCAGAACGTGACGCCGTCATCAAACAGACCCATGTCAGCGCAGGAGCGCAAATCGATGCCAAAGATCTGTTGATCGAGTTGGAATAAAATATTTTAAATGGCATGGAAAATTCGAATTCCGTGCCATTTTCCTCTTGCACATAACAGAAACTGTTTCTAAAAGCACCCTACCCAAGGACGCGGGCGTAGCTCAGGGGTAGAGCGTTACCTTGCCAAGGTAAATGTCGTGAGTTCGAATCTCATCGCCCGCTCCAAATTCT
>JAAEZW010000089.1 GCA_018222665.1 Paracoccaceae bacterium | reverse complement strand
CCCCAAGTCATAATAGGGACAATGCCATTGGAAAATTCTTGGCGCCGTTGCAACAGCAAAACAGGCATAAAGACGGCCGCAACACGTCCAACACCGCAACAGGGTCCGTTTGTGAGATGAGAGAGCCAAAGAGCAGCGCAACCAAAAGCGGTAGACCAAACATTAGATGTGCACCCACCCCAAAGACAAGTGCGGAGAGCGCAACGCCCAATGTCGCCATTAGTAAGACTAGCGACCATTGTTTTTGTAGATCCGAAAGTTTCACATGCAGCGCACCTGCAAAGAGCAAGAGGCCCAACATGCCCTCTAGCATTACTTGGGAAAAATCGACCCCTGTGACGGTTGTGCGCACGGTGTCTGCGATCCCCATATCAGGAAGAAGTGCATCGATCACAAACATCCCAAGCGAAGCAAGCTGCGACACCACCAAAATACCAATTGCGTTTGGCAATTTGAAAAACAGGTAATTAATCGCCCCAAATGCCGCGGCAAGGACGATTAAAATCGACGTAATCTGCAAAAAAATCCATGTGACACCTCCTTTACCCATATCGGCTAACATGGAATGGATTGCGAAAAAAGCGTGAAAGCCCTCTTGACCCTCGGTGTGTCTTGGCGTCCTGTCTGCGCATGAAACAACAACAGACTATGGATATCACAGGCGCAGCTTTGTTGGTGGGTTTTGCCGTTGTGTTGGCCTTTAACCAAGTCGTGATCAAGGTGACCAACGACGGCTTTCAACCTGCATTTCAAGCGGGACTACGCTCGGTTGGCGCACTTGGTTTGATTTGGGCTTGGATGGCGTGGAAAACCCAATCCGTGCGCCTGCCACGACGTTTATGGCCTGTTGGGGCATGGGCGGGGTTTTTGTTTGCTGGCGAATTCATATGCCTATTCACCGCGCTTAATTTAACCTCGGTCGCGCGGGTCAGCATTTTGTTTTATTCGATGCCTGTTTGGTTGGCCATTTTCGCACATTTTCTCCTGCCCGGGGAGCACTTAACACCCGGACGTGCGCTGGGTTTGACCTTGGCCATGGCTGGGGTCACGTGGGCCGTGCTGGAACGTGATCCTTTGACCGAGGGCAGCCTATTGGGTGATGTCTTGGCCATTATTGCAGCGCTGTCATGGGCGGCGATTGCGTTGACAGTGCGGTTATCACGCCTGCGCGAAGAAACGCCTGAAACCCAACTGTTTTTCCAACAATTGGTTGCGGCCCCAATATTGATCGGTTTTGGATTGTGGGTGGGGGATCCGATTACGGATCCAACAGCGCTGCATTGGGCAGGGGTGATGTACCAAACGGTGATCGTGGCCTTTGCTGGATTTTTGTTGTGGTTTTATTTGGTTGCGAAATATTCCGCATCTGGTGTTGCCTCATTCAGCTTTCTGTCCCCCCTTTTTGCGGTGTTAATGGGGTGGGGAATTTTAGGCGAACGCATCGGCGTTGGCACATGGGGTGCGTTGATCCTTGTCTCGATTGGACTGATCCTGATTAATCGGAAACGCGCATGACCCGCTATCCTGATCTTTATGTCCTGCGCCACGGTGAGACACAGTGGAACCGCGAAGGCATATTTCAGGGTGTGCACGATTCACCGCTGACGACCATGGGACGCGAACAGGCGGCGCATCAGGGTAAAATTTTGGATCGCGTGATTTCGGATTGGTCCACAGTCGATATCTATTCCAGCCCGCAGGGACGCGCCAAAACAACGGCCGAAATCGCATTGGCCGGGGTGAACCGAACCGCTGACCTGCATGCGGCGTTGCGAGAGGTCGATACAGGTGATTGGGCGGGACTTCATATATCCGACATCATAGATGCTGATTTCAGAATGGCCAAACCCTATACTGTTGAATGGCTTAGCGCCTATTTCTCATCCCCGAACGGGGAGGGCTATGAAGTGTTTAAAACGCGATTGCTTGAATTTTTAAGATCCTTGCAAAAGCCAACTGTCATCGTCACCCATGGGATGGTTGGTTTTGTCTTGCGTGGATTATACCTTGGCCTGACGTTTGAACAAATGGCGGGTCAAGTCGGTGGACAGGGCGTTGTTTTTCACCTGTCTGATGGTCGCGAAATCGTGCTGAAGGATTAGGTGCCACAAAAGGTTGCCTGCACTACCTCATGCGGTTTTGGCGCGGCCATGTAGTCAGCATGCTTTTCAAACGGTCGGGTGACCGCACTCAACATGGCGTGAAATGGGGCAAAATCTCCATTTATGGCTGCGGTGATCACTGCCTCAACCTGATGATTGCGCGGGATGACGGCCAAGTTTGATTGGCGCATCAGGACCTGATCACGACGTCCTGAGGTTTCCGCATGCCACCGGTTTAACCATTGATTTAGATCACTATTTTCTGTTTCAGTGATGATTTCGCATTGCGTTGTAAGATCTTGAAAAAAAATGGTAAAATCAAAATCATGATTTTGTGCAATGTTGAGGAGATCACGCGCCAATTGCGCATCTGTTTCGGTCGCTTCTGCAACCCCCAATTTCGCGGCAAAGACGGTGGTCCATTCCTTTTGGATCATCTGAGGCATGGCGTGAATGGCCTCGGTAAATACCTTAACCGCGTCCTCTTGATCAGGCATTAGGGGCACCATGGACTTTGCCAGCTGCGCCATATTCCACACGATGATGTCAGGCTGATTGGCATAGGCATAACGCGCCTGTTGATCGATTGAGGAAAAGACGCACATCGGATGATAGGCATCCATAAAGGCGCAAGGCCCATAATCAATGGTTTCGCCTGAAATGGAACAATTGTCGGTATTCATGACGCCATGAATAAACCCAATGCCCATCCATTTTGCAATCAACCGCGCCTGTGCTGCTATCACGCAGTTCAGGAAATCCAGTGGCGTTTCCGCATCAGGATAATGGCGATCACGGGCATAGGTAAACAGCGTTTGCAGTCCCTCAATATCCCGTCTGTAGGCAAAGTATTGAAACGTCCCAACGCGCAGATGACTGCGCGCGATGCGGGTCAGGACGGCGCCAGGTAAAATGGTTTCGCGATAAACAGGATCACCGCTACTGACTGCGGCCAGGGCACGGGTGGTTGGAATGTCCATGGCGTGCATCGCCTCGGACACCAGATATTCGCGTAATACTGGACCCAGCCACGCGCGTCCATCCCCACGTCGGGAAAAGGGCGTACGCCCTGATCCCTTTAGTTGAATATCACGACGTGTGCCTGACTGATCAATCACCTCGCCCAGCAATAGGGCGCGACCATCTCCCAATTGGGGATTGAAATACCCGAATTGATGTCCCGAATAGGCCTGCGCCAGCGGCGCTGATCCGTTCGCAGTCTGATTGCCCGAAAAGACACCTGCAATCTCGGCCTCATCCTGCGCGACAATGCCCAGTTCATGGGCCAGATGGCTGTTCCATGCGATTAGGGCAGGGTTGCTTACGGGTTCTGCCCCCTGCATATGATGAAAATGCGTGGGTAAATTTGCATAGGTGTTGTCGAATGGGATCTGCATTTACCGCTACCTAAAGTTTCAGGGACATATATCCATATTTCTCGCGCAATTCAAAACCCAAGTCACGATAAAGCGATTGCGCCGCCAGATTGTTGTGATCGACTTCTAAGGAGATCAAAATGATACCTGCTACTTTTAGCGCAGCGATCCTTTCGCGTAACGCAATTGTTCCCAATCCCCGACCGCGCATCGTAGGACATAGGTAGAGTTCGTCCAAGATCGCTTCTGCGCCCCCAAATTCGATAGACCACCCATAGCAAAATATCACGTAGCCCACATCAACACCATGTTGCGTGATGATATGAACATCACCGTGGGGCGAACCGTTGAGTAGGGGTGAAATTGCACGCAGGCGATGTGCGTGATCACTCTTGATCCCTTCGAATGCGTGGTGGTCAACGACCCAGGACAACAGCTGATTCAGGTCACTTGGTTGCGCAGGGCGCAAAACACTCATAAACGCCCCAAACGCTCTGTCAGCAGGTCAAAAAATCCATCGGCATCCAAGTCTCCGATAAACATTGCATTGGGTTCACGATCAGAAACGCGCCACCAATCCGCAACGGTCATGCCCAAGGTTAGGTCCGATTTTGTTTCAACCTCGACATTCACATAACGTCCCGTGAATAGTTTTGGATTGATCAAATAGGCGATCACTGTTGGATCATGCAGCGGTGCGCCGTCTGATCCATATTTTTCACGATCAAAGCGTTCAAAGAAATCCGTCATTTCCGCAACGGCGATCCCGACAGGGGTGCCAAGCGCGCGAAAACGATCATTGCGCTCTTTGGTCACCAATGCCTTATGCGTGACATCCAGTGGCATCATAGTGATATTTGCGCCTGATTTTAATACGATTTCAGCGGCTTCTGGATCGACGTAAATGTTGAATTCGGCCGTTGGGGTGATGTTACCCACCTCGAAATAGGCGCCGCCCATCAAAACAACCTCTTGCACGCGTTCAATGATATCAGGGGCCTTATTAAAGGCGGCGGCGATGTTTGTCAGGGGTCCCAACGGGCAGAGTGTGACGGTCCCCGCGGGTTCCGTGCGCAGGGTTTCAATGATGAAATCAACCGCGTGCTGATCCTGTAGCGGCATTTCAGGGTCGGGTAATGTGGGGCCATCCAACCCAGTTTTCCCATGCACATGTTCTGCGGTAACCAGTGTCCGTTCCAGCGGTCGTTTGGCGCCTGCGTATACGGGCACATCGGTTTTTTGCGCCAATTCGCAAATGATGCGGGCATTTTTTTGTGTCAAATCCAATGGAACATTTCCCGCAACGGCGGTGATGCACAAAACATGTATTTCCTCTGGGCTGGCCAGTGCGAGCAGGATTGCAACGGCATCATCCTGACCAGGATCTGTATCAATGATTATGTTACGCGGTGCCATGTCATTCCCTTAGGTTGTCCAACTCTGTGATCGCAGGTTAAGCAGATCGGTGCAAGGGGCATCAATATTGTTGATATTACGTCTTGGATTTTTCCTGCGCTTTCGCGGCATTCCACAGGGTATCCATTTCATCAAGGTCTGACTGCTCGGGTGATTTGCCGCGCTTTTTCAGCTCTGCTTCGATGAAATGAAATCGTCGTGTAAATTTGCTGTTTGCGTGGCGTAATGCCTCTTCTGGATCAATCCTCAAATGGCGACCCAGATTTGCGATCACGAACAACAAATCACCGTATTCCTCGGCCAAATGGTCAGGATTACTTTCCGTTTGCGCCTCGCTTAGCTCTCGCGCCTCTTCAACAATTTTGTCGACCACCATTGAAATATTGGGCCAGTCAAAGCCTACACGTGCCGCGCGCTTTTGCAATTTGACTGCCCGCATCAGGGCGGGCAGGCCAAGGGCGACATCATCCAATACACCACCACGTTTTTTGGCGGCGCGTTCGGCTGCTTTGATTTTTTCCCAATCTTGGGTTTGTTGATCGGCTGATTTATCGCGGCTTTCGTCGCCAAAGACATGTGGGTGACGCACAACCATTTTGTCACTAATGTCGTTTGCGACATCGTCGAAATCGAACAGCCCAGCTTCGGATGCCATTTGCGTGTGATAGACCGATTGCAATAGCAAATCCCCCAATTCACCACGCAGTTCGGACCAATTTTCACGTTCGATTGCGTCTGCGACCTCATAGGCCTCTTCGATGGTGTAGGGTGCGATTGTTTCAAAGGTTTGTTCGATGTCCCATGGACAGCCCGCATCTGGATCGCGCAGGGCGCGCATGATTTCGACGAGGCGGGGCATCCCCCCTTTGGGGTTTTTGATCAAATCCTCATCATAGGCCATTGCCTTTCCTCTCAAACTTGGGTCAGATGCATGGATACGGATTTATCAGGGTAAAGAAACGATGCCAATCATCAATCGGATTGCAGAATATCAAACGGACATGACGGGCTGGCGCCGTTATTTGCATGAAAACCCAGAGTTGGGTTTGGAATGCCATGAAACGGCGGCGTTCGTGGTTGAGCGTCTAAAGGAATTCGGCGTTGATGAAATCCATACGGGAATTGCCACATCAGGTGTCGTTGCCATTATCAATGGTGCGGGTACAGGACCAACCATTGGTCTGCGTGCGGACATGGATGCCTTGCCCTTGACTGAAGAAACAGGCGCAGAATGGGCGTCAAAACAGGACGGTTTGATGCATGCCTGTGGTCATGATGGGCATACGACCATGTTGTTGGGCGCTGCAAAATACATGTGTGAAACACGGCGTTTTGCAGGACGCATTGCGCTGATTTTTCAACCTGCCGAGGAAAACGATGGGGGTGGGCGCATCATGGTGGAAGAAGGCATGATGGAGCGCTTTGACATCAAAGAGGTCTATGGCATTCACAATGTGCCCAATCATCCAATGGGGCATTTTTTCACAACACCTGGTCCCCTGATGGCGGGGGCGGATACGTTTCATATCAATATCACGGGGCGGGGTGGACATGGCGCTTATCCCCATGAAACACGCGATCCTGTGATGGCGGCAGTTCAAATTGCCCAAGCCTTTCAAACAATTGTGACACGTAATTTGCATCCCATTGATAAATTGGTGATTTCTGTGACACAAATACACACTGGAACCGTGGATAATGTGATCCCAGAGACAGCCTATATGAACGGCACGGTGCGCCATTTTAATCCTGACGTGCAAGTCATGGTCAAGCAACGCATGGGGGAAATTTGCGCAGGCCTTTCCGCGGCCATGGGGGTTGAAGTGGATTATGAGTATCGCGAAGGGTACCCACCCACGATCAACCATGCCGATAAGGCAGCATTTGCAACGGCTGTTGCGCGTGACGTTGCGGGGGATGCCGCCGTTGACGGGAACACGGGCGTTGAAATGGGCGCCGAAGATTTCAGTTACATGTTAGAAAGCCGCCCTGGCGCCTATTTATTCATGGGGATTGGCGATGCGGCGGGACTGCATAACACACATTATGATTTCAATGACGAAGCCCTGCCACATGGGGCGTCGTTTTTTGCACGCCTTGCGGAACGTGCCTTGCCTTTGGGATGATGCCCTTTTCCGCGTCAGCCCATCCACCCACCCCCTGCCACGAAAAAGGGCATTTGATATGGCATTAAAAGATGCAAAAACACAA
>JAAEZW010000088.1 GCA_018222665.1 Paracoccaceae bacterium | reverse complement strand
AGATGTCTAGAAGAGACAGATTTTGCGATTTCACGATCGCTCATCCCAACAACATCGCCTAGGATTTCTCTTAGATCCGCGTCCTCTGCCAAGGCACGTTTGGTTGTTCTAAACTCTGACCATGTCAGACCCGCCGCATCAAACAGGGGGGCAATGTCCGTCAGGTTACGCTCTTGAAACCAAGGGGATAGAAGCGCTGTAATGTGATGGCGCATCGCCCAACGCGCGCCTTCGTCATTCAGATCGGCGTTATTTTCATGCGCTAAACGCTGCATCACCTCGGCACTGTCGGTCGCTTTAACGATCCCCAGCCATTGACGATGGGTTAGCCCAATAATCATGATGCGACGCCCATCCGCGCACAAGAAATCCTGTCCGTATGCGCCATAAAGCGCATTGCCCGATTTTCCGCGTTCTTGCGCATTTAGGGTCGCATCCCCGATCATCCCAAGGTGGCCAATCACGGCGGATGCCACATCCTTTAGGTTCAGATCAACCGCCTGCCCTGTGCCATGGCGCAGGCGATGACGCTCTGCCGCAAGAAGGGCCGAAACGCACATATTTCCTGCAATCAAATCCCATGCAGGAAGGGCATTGGCCGTAGGATCGGTTGATCCCTCCGGTCCTGTGATATCCGGAATACCAAGGGCGGGGTTCACCGTGTAATCCACTTGCGGGCGGCCATGTCTGTCTCCACTTAGCGTCACAGTGATCAAATCAGGACGATGCTGTGACAATGTTTCGTGATCCATCCAACCGCGCACACGCAAGTTCGTCAGGAACAGGCCCGCATCCTCCCCCGGTGCCGTGATAATCTGCGTAATCAACTCTCTCCCACGCGGGTCTTTCATATCAATCGCGATGGATTTTTTGCCTTTGTTCATGCCGTCCCAAAAGAGGCTTTGTCCGTTGGGTGCTAATGGCCAGCGTCCCGCATCCAAACCGCCCTGAAGACGATCAAACCGGATCACTTCGGCGCCCATTTGCGCCAAAGTCATTCCCGCAAGCGGCACTGCGACAAATGCCGATCCCTCGACAACGCGCATTCCATTTAAAATCCCGCTCATACTGTTGTCCCCCAAATCGCATTTGCCTGCATGCATTGATGCCCTGCCGAGGCAGTAAAGAGGCGCATCGTTGCGGCATCATCATTTACACCCAGAATTGAAAAATCTTCGCCTGCGAAGGCAGGGTGTACGCCGCGGAAATCAAAATACTGCGGCATTGCTCCACGGTTTTGCACCGCCGCTTGCATCAACAGCGTCGCCTGTAGAGGACCATGCACGACCAAACCTGGATAGCTTTCTTCATTTCGCGCATACTCAGCGTCGTAGTGGATGCGATGCGCGTTAAAGGTCACCGCAGAATAGCGGAACAACAGCGGACTGACCATATCCAATTCAATTTGAAAATCTGACGTACTAGGAATGGGTCGCTTTTTCGGGGGCGAATATGTTTTCGGGATTTCAAGGTAGGCGATATCCTGCCGTTCGGTGATTGCAACCCCTTGGGGCCCAGAAATAATGTGGTCCACCGTCACCAATGCCATGGGCCCAGCGGCCGTTTCTTTTTCCACCACCTCGCGAATGGTGGATGTTCGTGTCATCACATCACCGATACGGAGGGGTGCGGAAAATTCCAACGCGCCGCCTGCCCACATACGGCGTGGCAGTTTAATTGGGGGTAGAAAATCGCCGCCTTTCGCATGCCCGTCCGTTTTCAAATTTCGGGTCATTGCATCAGAACCAAACGCACACCAATGCCACAGCCCGGGCATTGCATCCCCCATCTGTGGCGCATCGCTGCCGGCCAATCCCACGGTTGCGTGGATCATTTTGGCGCGCTCTGCCGTAATGCAGTCACGCTCTGTTTTTGTTTTTCCTGCCCAGACTGATACATTCAATTGATCCATAAAGTGCCCTCACTATTATTGGATTAAACATAGCACGAAACAAAAAATTTTCAATAAAATCAATTACTTATCTGAATACAATCGTATACATTCAAAAATGCTGCGACTGCACGGACACATTCGCGCTGAATTCATTCACCTTTTTCCTGCTTCATGCTGCGACTGCATAGGATATGGGCAAGGTGTCGCACCCCCGTATTTCCATCCAAATTTCACAGTGTTTTTCGCCTATTTCGCAAAAATACTTGAATAATCTTGTGCCATGGTCACTCTGTCCGAAAACACAGATCACCTTGGGGATGGATATGACAAAAATCGGAATTGGCGTTGTTGGCGGTGGCTATATGGGCAAGGCGCACAGCGTTGCCATGGCCGCGGTTGGCGCCGTGTTTGACACGAAACTACGCCCTGTTTTGCAGACAATCGCAGCCTCCTCGGCCGAAAGCGCAGAACGCTATCGCGCCAGTTACGGATACGAACGCGCTGCGCAGGATTGGCATGATCTGGTGCATGACCCTAAGGTCGAGGCCGTTGTCATCGCCGCGCCCCAAGACACGCATGAAGCCATCGCGCGTGAGGCGATCGCATTAGGCAAACCTGTGCTGTGCGAAAAACCCATCGCCGACACACTCGAAGGTGCACGCAAAATGGTGGAATTGGCCGAAGGTGCAAATGTGCCCAACATGGTCGGCTTTAACTATATCCGCACGCCTGCATCCCGCTTTGCCCATGATCTGATCCAAGCAGGAGAGATCGGGGACATCACATGGTTTCGCTGTGAACATACCGAAGATTTTTTGTCCGACCCCAATTTGCCCAAAAATTGGCGATGCGAGGGGATGGCCACAGGCAACATGGGAGATTTGGCCCCCCACCCCGTCAATGCCGCCCTGCGCCTGATGGGCCCAATTGAACGTGTAATGGCAGAGGTTGAAACAGTTCACAAAACCCGACCAGGTGGTCAAGTCACCAATGACGATCATGCCCAAATCATGTGCCGCTTTGAGAATGGCGTGATGGGACACATTTATTCCAGTCGCGTCGCGACTGGTCGCAAAATGGGATATGCCTATGAAATTCATGGCACTAAAGGCTCAATTCGATTTGATCAAGAGGATCAAAACGCGATCTGGCTCTATCGCACAGAAGGACCAGAGGTAGAGCGCGGGTTTCGCAAGATCCTAACAGGTCCCGAACATCCAGATTATTTGCCATTTTGTCAGGGACCGGGTCATGGAACCGGATATCAGGATATGATCATTATTGAGGCCAAAGATTTCCTTGAGGCCATTGAAACAGGGGAAGCGCGTTTTCCCACATTCCGCGATGGATTGGCCGTGGCTGAAGTTATCGACGCCGCCATTCGATCCTCGAACACAGGGACATGGGTGGACGTGCCCGATGTATTGGGGGGTGCATCATGATCGCAATCGAAGCAGCCCAGGACTTTTTAAACGACAACTTCGCCCAATGGATTTTGGACATGGGCATCGAAGTGACCGAGATGTCCGATGATGGCGCCACATTGGAAATACCCATCACCCCGCATATTGAACGAGTCGGTGGGATCGTCTGTGGTCAGGCGCTTAGCTCGCTTGCCGATACCGCCATGGTGTTTGCCTGTTTTTCGGCGATGGGCGGGTTCAAACCTGTGGCGACCACCAATCTTGAAACACGCTTCCTAAGTGGTGCAAAAGGCGAACGGATCGCATGCGCAGCCCGCGTAATCAAACAAGGTCGCTCTTTGATATTTTGCGAAGCGACCCTAACGGCCATGCCCAGCGCACGTGCAGTCGCAAGCGCGTCGGCCACATTTTTTGTACCAAACTAGGCCTTTGCGATAAACTCTGCAGCGCTCATCGCGTGATAGGTCACGCGGTCAATGTTCAAATCAATGGGGGATGGGTCAACCACGTCTATTTCAGCCCCCGTCATAATCGCAGCGCGTAGGGCAATGTTCGTGATGTTTACGCTGAAGGATGTGCCCATGAAGACGAACCGCGTGGCCGTTGACATCCAATGTTCCGCCTCACCCATGCGATAAAGATCAGTATAATATTCATCAAACAGTAAAACAAAGGGTTTTAAGGAATGTCCCATTTCTGGGATCAAAGAGGATTTCAAAATTCGGAATGCATCCAGCAAGGCCGATTTCACCGCCTGATCATCCTCTAAATCAGGGCAGGCCTCAACCACCTGCTCCCAAGGGGCATCAAGCAAGGGCACCAATTCCCCCTGCTGATGCAGCACGGTAACCTTATCCAATCGTCCGTGAATTGGAATATAATCGGGATTGCCCGCCTTGCCGTCCAATCCATCAATGTTCTGGGTGATCAAGCGTTTATCGGACAGCCAATGATGCACGTCATTTGGCATTACATTTCGATAGGCTGCAAACCGTCGAAAATACCACAGCAGAAATTCGTCTGGGGCGTTCAAATACATCGCACGCGTTGCCATTTCTTGGGGTGTGTAATTGATGCTGCCTATGGTCCAAAACCCGTCCTGACCGCGAAAGGTTGGAAGGCCGCTTTCGGCGCTGACGCCTGCGCCTGTGATGTAAACTGTGCTCATCCCCGTGGCTCTTTCATTGCTGTTTAGGTGTGTGTTTCATCAAACTAAATTGACCTACTTAAAATCAAGTGTAACGTGAACGCCAACCGCACAGTTGCATAGGGGACCAATATGAATATCTTGCCAGTCATTTCAAATTTCAAAGATCAGATGGAAGTGATCTATAAAGATTTCCACCAACATCCTGAAATCGGATTTGAAGAGGTGCGCACAAGCCAGATTGTGGCCCAATACCTGAAAGATTTTGGCGTGGATGAGGTGCATACAGAAATCGGTGTGACGGGTGTCGTTGGCGTCATCAGGGGCAAGCACGCAGGAAACCGTCGTGTGGGGTTGCGCGCGGATATGGATGCCCTACCCATTCATGAGGAAACGGACCTGCCCTTCAAATCGCAAACGGATGGCAAAATGCACGCCTGTGGTCATGATGCCCATACGACAATGCTGCTGGGTGCGGCGAAACATTTGGCTGAAACGCGCAATTTTCAGGGCGAGGTGATCGTAATTTTCCAACCCGCAGAAGAGGGTTTGGGTGGCGCGAAGGCCATGATTGAGGATGGTTTGTTTGATCGCTTCCCCTGTGACGAAGTTTACGGCATGCACAATTCGCCCAGCGGGAAACCCGGCACCTTTGAAATTTGCCGCGGGGCAGCAATGGCGGGGGCCGCGTTTTTTGATATTCATGTCACAGGGAAAGGCGCGCATGCGGCCATGCCCCAAAATTCCAAGGATGCCATTCAAATCACAAATTCACTGATCACCGATTTGAATGCTATCATCAGCCGAAATGTTCCCCCATTGGATACCTGCGTCCTCTCAATCACACAGGTGCATGCAGGATCCGCCTATAACGTTATCCCACAAACGGCGCATCTGTGCGGGACAATCCGATATTTCAAGGATGACATCTTCAATCTGGTGTGTGATCGCATGCAGGCCATCTGCAAGGGTGTTGGAACGGCCTATGACGCAGAGGTGAAATTGGACATCCGCCACGCCTTTACCGTTTTGGAAAATGATCACGACCTTAGCTCGGCCTATTTGGATGCGGCCGCCGACATCGTGGGCGCAGATCATGTATCAGACAAAATTCAACCCGCCACAGGGTCCGAGGATTTTGCGGATATGCTGAAATCCATTCCGGGTGCGTATTGTCGTGTGGGTCATGTTGGGATAGTTGGGCTGCATAATCCGTCCTTCACGTTGGGGCTTGAGGTTTTGCCCGTAGGCGCATCCATCATGGCGCGGGTTGCGGAAAAACGGCTGACCCCGAACGCAGTGTGATTTTGTCCATTCTCGCGGCCTCACTCCCCCTGTTGTTGTTCATATTTGCGGGGCTATTTTCGCCTGGGCCAAATGTTGTGATGCTGACAACATCGGGGGCACGGTTCGGGTTTCGGGCAACCCTACCACACCTGATGGGCGTGCCAATTGGAACGGGCCTGTTGGCTACGGCCAGTGTTTTGGGCGTGCAAAGCATTTTGTTTGCGCTGCCCGCGATCGAATTCACAATTAAACTGATTTCTGCGGTTTGGATTCTATGGTTTTCTCGGAAACTGATCAACGCATCCCGTGCCAAGGCACAAAACAGTGATCGCCCATTTACGTTTTCTCAGGCAATCCTATTCCAAGTTGTGAACCCAAAGGTTTGGGCCAAGGTTGCGCGCCTGTTCCTTGGGTTTAGTTTGATCAATCTATTCGTTTGCTTATTCTGGACCTCTGCGAGGCATCTGTTGGCAGGTTATTTACAGCGCCCCGTGATTTGGCGCATATTTATGACAGTCATGGCCGCTATGATGGCCAGTTCCGCAGCCCTGATTTTTGTTTGACTGAGGACACTATGCAAAAACCATTTGAAGGTGTTGAAAACTTAGAGGCCGCCTACGATCTGGAAACGCCAGAGGACAACATAAAACTTTATGCAGCCTGGGCCGACACCTATGACACAGGCTACCGCGCCAGTATGGATTATATTTTGCATCGTCAAATTGGCGAGACTTATCACGCGCTGGGCGGCGGGCCAAAGGTGTTGGACATCGGCGCAGGCACGGGTGCATTGGCCGAAGTCATGGTTCCCCTTGGCCCCTATGACATGGACGCCACGGATATTTCGCAACAGATGCTCGATGTTGCGGCACAAAAGGATCTGTATCACCGTGTCTTTTGGTCGAATGTGACCGATGCCTTGCCCGTTGATGATGCCACATATGATGGTGTGGTCAGTTCAGGCACCTTTACCTTGGGCCATGTGGGGCCAGAGGCGATTGGCGAACTGTTGCGCGTGACGAAAACAGGCGGTCATATCGTGATTTCGGTCAACGAACATCATTGGCACGCGCTTCATTTTAAACGCGTTTTGGACGCGATGGCAGATCATTACGACACCTATGGAACCCGCGCGGTGGCGATTTATGGGGACGGCGCAGATCATGAACACAAAGATGATTTGGCCCGCGCATT
>JAAEZW010000087.1:4323-7136 GCA_018222665.1 Paracoccaceae bacterium | reverse complement strand
CCGTGGCAGGTGGAGTTGCAGCTAATTCAGAGATCCGCGCCAAGCTGCAAGATTTATGTGCGGATCATTCGATTGCATTTAACGCACCTCCTTTAAAATATTGCACGGATAATGCGGCAATGATCGCATATGCCGCTGCAGAAATTTACATGAATGATTTGGTCGATCCAACGCATTTGGTGGCGCGTCCGCGATGGCCGCTGGACCAATCAAAACGGCCATTGATCGGGCATGGTAAAAAGGGCGCTAAAGCATGAAGATTTCTGTTCTAGGCAGTGGTGCATTTGGAACCGCTTTGGCGATTTCGCTGTCAACAGGCGACAATTCAATAACTTTATGGGGCAGAAACCCGAAACACGTTGTTGAGTATTCACAGGACCGAGAAAACAAAACCCGTTTGCCGAACTGTCCATTTCCAACGTCGTTATGTGTCACGTCTGATTTGGAGTTTGCTTGTGACGCAGATGCAATTTTAATCGCGGTTCCAACACAAAGTCTGCGCAAATTTGTAGAAGAAAATCATAAATATCTGCACGGAAAAACACTTATTGCTTGTTGCAAAGGGTTTGACATGGAAACTGGGAAAGGTCCGGTGGACATGCTGCAAAACGCGTCAGATCAGGTCGCAATCCTTACCGGACCCAGTTTTGCAAATGATATCGCAAGAGGACTGCCCACTGCACTGACTTTGGCTTGCGAACAGGCAGAACTCGGCATCGCGCTGCAAGATCAGCTAATGTCTGAGAATATTCGCCTATATCGTACACAGGACGTCATTGGCGCAGAACTGGGCGGTGGATTGAAAAACGTGATTGCCATTGGTTGTGGCGCAGCAGTCGGAGCAGGATTGGGTGAAAGTGCGCGCGCCGCGCTGATGACGCGTGGATTTGCAGAAATGCGGCGTTTCGCAGCTGCCTTAGGCGGTCGTGACACAACGCTATGCGGACTATCAGGATTGGGCGACCTAAGCTTGACCTGTATGTCCGAACAGTCACGGAATTTTCGTTACGGAATGCACCTGGGCCAAGGGCGTGATTTTAAAGAAAATACAACAGTTGAAGGAAAGTTTACCGCCCAAGCCGCATTGACGAAGGCGGATAAATTGGGTTTGGATATGCCTATTATTAGATCAGTTTCTGATCTAGTAACTGGCAAAAAAGACGTAGAAACATTACTAGCCGCGTTGCTTGCGCGCCCACAAAAGGAAGAATGATGCTTGTTGCATTAATCGCAAAAGATAAACCTGATCATCTGGAAACACGCAAAGCGAATCGTGAAGATCATCTTGCCTATATGAAGGAAACTGGTCTTGCGCGGCATGCGGGTCCACTGCTTGATAGCGATGGGAATATGTGTGGATCACTTGTTGTGTTAGAAGTTGACACCATGGCTCAGGCAGAAGAATGGGCAAAGAATGATCCCTATAACCTTGCAGGCTTGTTCCAAAGCGCAGAACTTATGCAATGGAATAAGGTAATCTAAATCTTGCAATATTGGTTATTCAAATCTGAACCGTCCACTTGGTCGTGGGATCAGCAGGTCGCCAAGGGCGATATCGGTGAGGAATGGGACGGTGTGCGCAATTATCAGGCGCGTAATTTTATGCGTCAGATGAATATTGGCGATTTAGGGTTCTTTTATCATTCACAAAAGGACAAAGAAATCGTCGGCATTGTACAAGTCTGTGCAAACGCTCATCCAGATAGCACAACTGATGATGCACGTTGGGAATGCGTGGATATTCGCGCCGTGAAGCCGCTGAACATTCCTGTGACCCTAGAACAGATAAAAACGGATCCACGTTTAACCGAAATGGTATTGGTCAAAAACTCTCGATTATCAGTGCAACCCGTAACCGCCGCGGAGTGGTCGATTATCTGCAAACTTGGTAACACCAGCTCTGATTGATGACGTAAGTGCTGTAACAGAATGCGAATTTCGCGGTAATCTATTGACAGCGATGTAAAATAAATGTGTTACGGTCGAACCGGAACACATCTGTCACCCCTGTAATCCCACATCACGGACTGTCGTTTAGGATACGGCATTCGTAGACTGACATAACGTCAATAGATGACGGGTGGCAATTTCCAAGCAAAGACTATTTCGAAATTTATTCAAAAGCCGTGCGATGACAAACAAAATCTGCGGGGAAGAATAGAAGTTGTGGCGCAGAGTGCACAAAAAAAAGCCCTGCATGAATTTCACACAGGGCTTGCAAGCACTAGGTTTGAACTTTGCGTTTAGTATCTGTAATGTTCGGGCTTGAATGGCCCTTCTGGTGTGACACCGATGTAGTCTGCTTGGTCTTTGGCAAGCGTTGTAAGCTTTACACCGATGCGATCCAAATGCAGGCGCGCAACCTTTTCATCCAAATGCTTCGGTAGGATATAAACATCATTGTTATATTCCTCACCCTTAGTCCAAAGTTCAATCTGCGCCAAAACCTGGTTTGTGAACGAGGCTGACATCACAAAGGATGGGTGGCCAGTTGCGTTACCAAGGTTCAATAGACGACCCTCTGAAAGTAGAATGATGCGATTGCCCGATGGCATTTCGATCATATCTACCTGATCTTTAATGTTGGTCCATTTGTGGTTCTTTAGGTGTGCAACTTGGATTTCGTTGTCAAAGTGACCGATGTTTCCAACAATCGCCATGTCCTTCATCGCGCGCATATGTTCGATGCGAATGACGTCTTTGTTACCTGTTGTGGTGATAAAGATGTCAGCTGTTTCAACAGCATCTTCAAGTGTTAGAACCTCAAATCCATCCATCGCGGCCTGAAGCGCACAGATCGGATCAACCTCGGT
>JAAEZW010000087.1:0-4031 GCA_018222665.1 Paracoccaceae bacterium | reverse complement strand
GTGAACCAACCTGGCGATTGTTCCATACGCTTTTTGATCTGCGCCTTAATCACGGCCTCTTCTTCGGACTGTGGCACGGGAATGATATCTTCACCCGCTTCTGCACGTGCGCCCAATAGAACGTACAATGTCGCATCACCGCCATCGTCCAAGATCATGTTTGGGCCTTCGGGGAACATGAATGATTTATCCAAGTAATCCCAATGCTCTTCTAATGACTGGCCTTTGATCGCAAAGACAGGGATGTTCGCCGCGGCAATTGCTGCTGCTGCGTGGTCCTGTGTAGAGAAGATGTTGCAAGACGCCCAGCGCACATCAGCACCCAGTGCCACCAATGTTTCAATCAAAACCGCTGTTTGGATCGTCATGTGAAGCGAGCCGACGATGCGCGCACCTTTCAGTGGCTTGCTTTCGCCGTATTCAGAGCGAAGCGCCATCAATCCAGGCATTTCAGTTTCCGCAATGTCCAATTCCTTGCGGCCAAAATCTGCTAAAGCTATGTCTTTAACAACATAATCACTCATCTGCTTTATCTCCAATGGTGTTGGGGTCGGGTAACATACATTGAAATACGACACAACTCTTGCTGCGGATGCTATTTTTAAGTGTGGTTTTTTACCTTGGTGAGAATGCGCCACCGCTGCCTTGCATAAAACCAAAATATTTGGCACCAAAAACCAAATAACGGTATGAGATCAAATTGAAACAAAAACGCGCTTGGCAACGAATGCTCTCGGGAAGACGATTGGATTTATTGGATCCAACGCCGATGGACATCGAGATCGAGGATATTGCGCACGGTTTGTCATTTGTCGCGCGTTGGAATGGGCAGACACACGGAGACTTCCCCTATTCCGTTGCTGAGCATTCTTTACTGGTTCTTCGTATTTTTGAAGGTATTAGACCAAAAGCAAATGTACATGAACGTATGTTTGCATTGCTGCATGATGCACCTGAATACGTCATCGGAGACATGATATCACCTGTAAAACATGCTGTGGGTTCGGGTTATGAAGAATTGGACGAACGCCTTGCGGCCGCGATTCACATTCGGTTTGGGCTGCCTGCCAAAATCCCCGCGGAATTAAAGAAGCAGATCAAGCAGGCCGACAAATACAGCGCCAGACTAGAGGCCTCTGAAATTGCTGGATTTTCTGAAAAAGAGGCCAATAAATTATTTGGTGTAATAGACGAATATTATGTGGACACCTTCAAAATCAAATTGCGTCCCCCAAAAGAGGTTCGCAATGAATTTGTCGACACATTCCAAGTTTTACTAAGTCAGAAATAAACTACTTTGGACTGCGCTTGGCCAAAATCCGCTGCAAAGTACGGCGGTGCATATTTAAACGTCGCGCTGTTTCACTAACGTTTCTGTCACATAACTCGTAAACGCGCTGGATATGTTCCCAACGGACGCGATCTGCACTCATTGGATTTTCAGGTGGCGGTGGTAGGTCATCACCATTTGCCACCAAGGCATTCGTGATATCTGTCGCATCGGCGGGCTTTGCCAAATAATCCGTCGCACCAATTTTGACGGCGGCAACGGCGGTGGCGATTGCCCCATAGCCAGTCAAAACAACAATACGACTATCTGGGCGCTTTTCTCGCAAAACCTCGACAACGTCTAAGCCGTTGCCATCCTCAAGTCTTAAATCAACAACGGCATACGCAGGGGGACGTGCTGTGGCGATTGCCCGCCCTGCAACAACAGAGCCTGCTGTTTCAACCTCAAACCCGCGTTTTTCCATTGCCTTGGCTAGGCGGCGAAGAAACGGTTCATCATCATCGACAAGTAAAAGAGATCTATCTTCACCTAGATCAATGCTATCGCTGGGACTCACAACTTTTCTCCACTCTCGCGTCGTCTAGGCGTTAGGTTAACGGCATAAAGCTTTGGGGTCAAACCAGATATTGTTAGCTATTCTTAATGAAACATGCTGCGGTTTCCGCAATTTGTTCGGCACTTGTGTTTCTATTGAAAAACTCAACAAACCCATGTTCGGGCAACATTAAATAGGTTTGAGTCGAATGATCCACGATGTAATATTCAGGATCATCGTTGTGACGTTTGTAATACGTGCGATAGGCCTTTGATGCGACTTTTACCTGTTCTTCTGTTCCCGTTAACCCGACCATCTTGGGGTGAATATTTTCGACATATGCATCCAATGCTTCGGGAGTGTCGCGTTCAGGGTCAATCGAGATAAAGATCGGGGTGGCGGAAAGGCCTTGCTCTGCCAATAAATCTGTGGCTTCGGCATTGCGAACGGTATCAAATGGACACACGTCAGGGCAGAAAGTGTAGCCGAAATAGATCAAACTTGGCTCAACGATTACATCTTGTTCAGTAACAGCGCGTCCTTTGTGATCAACCAACTCAAATGGACCGCCGATCGCAGCACTGCCGCCTGCTACGGCCGATGTACGACAATCGGCAAACTGATCATCCCCGTCTGAAAATGGGCCGACGCCTGTCGCAAACAATACCGAGACCAACAAACCCACGCAAACAAGAAGAATTGCGGTAATTTGAATCATCCGTTGCATTGGCGTATCTTATCCCTAATCGCTGTTATATCTTGGGCATATAAGTTATTCGAAACGAAACGAAAACAGGGATGCGACAAACATGTCCAGTGATCCATCGCTTTTTATTGAAGATACACGCAGTAATTGGATCAGATTGCGCACATCAATCGCAATTCGTTGGGTTGCGATTGTCGGGCAGTTAATTGCAGTGTTCGTAGCGCTGCAATACTATCGCCTGCAAATTCCAATTGATTACTGCCTTTTATTCATTGGGCTTTCGATCATCGCAAATTTGCTGGCCACCTATCTATATCCCGAAAACAAACGATTATCAGAAACAGAAAACTTGTTGTTTTCTTTATTCGATTTGTTCCAACTCTCAGCTTTGATTTATCTCACTGGTGGTTTGAATAATCCATTCAGCATCTTGGTCATCGCACCAGTGGTAATATCATCCTCTGTATTAGGGATTCGATCCGCCGTGTTAATCGGGGGAATTTCGCTAATCATTGTTACGGTATTGTCCAAATATTATGTGCCCTTGATGACAGCGCAGGGATTCACCATGCAAATCCCAAAGGTCTTTGTTTTTGGGAATTGGGCAGCGATTGTCATTACCGTTGTGTTCCTAAGCATTTACGCGCGCAGAACCACTCAAGAAATGGCAACTATGGGGGATGCCCTATTTGCGACGCAAATCGCACTCTCTCGGGAACAAAAACTCACCGATCTGGGTGGCGTGATCGCCGCGGCAGCACATGAACTTGGAACACCACTGGCAACGATCAAACTAACCGCGGGCGAATTGGTAGAAGATCTGTCAGATTCTCCTGACCTGCAAGAAGATGCGGAACTGATCCGACAAGAAGCAAATCGTTGCCGCGATATTTTGCACTCGATGGGCCGGGTGGGCAAAGATGATCTGCACCTAAGGAATGCGCCATTAAGCGAAGTTTTACGCGAGGCTGCCGAACCACATGTCGAGCGCGGTAAAATAGTTAATTCAGCAATTATTGGCGATCTTGATCCCGCTGATCAGCCCAAAATCTATCGACATCCTGAAATCATCCATGGTCTGCGTAATATGATCCAAAACGCGGTGGATTTCGCAAATAGTGCAATTTGGGTGGACTATTCATGGGACGATGAAAACATCACCATTCGAATTTCAGATGATGGCCGAGGATATCCAGAGCATATGTTAAACCGTATTGGTGACCCTTTTGTACGTTCAAAAAAACAGGGATCTGATCGCAATCAACGACCCGGATACAAAGGAATGGGGTTAGGTTTATTCATTGCCAAAACACTTCTGGAACGCACTGGTGCATCGTTGAAATTTGCCAACGGCTCAAACGCCGATACGGTTGGTCAAAAATCGACTGAACGATCAGGCGCAATTGTTCAAATCACATGGCAACGTTCGCAGATTGAACACAGTGCCCAAGAGCTTGGACCCAATGTCATGATGGATCAATATTAACGAATTATTAACC
>JAAEZW010000086.1 GCA_018222665.1 Paracoccaceae bacterium | reverse complement strand
ACCACCGCATGCATTGGGATATCATCACGGCGCATCCCTTGCGCGGGATATTTTGCTGCTGCGTTGGGCAAGCTTTGAGCAAATGGCCGATAATGCCGATTGGCAAGCGGCGGCGGCAGGTGCGGAACACGTTTTCCCGATCAAGGCCCATGATTTGATGCCCCAATATTCTGGGCCCGCCTTGGGTCAAAAGCTACGCAACCTAGAAACGCAATGGATTGATAGCGAATTTCGCCTGACGAAAGAGGCGTTGCTCGATGAAATTTGAGTATTTTATCGCGCTGTGCATCCTGTCATTCACCGCGGCGTTCACACCCGGCCCGAACAACGCGCTTGTCGCGGCCTCAGGTGCAAATTTTGGTTTTCGCCGCACGTTTCCTCATGTTTTGGGCATATCATTGGGCTTTCCAGTGATGATTTTTATTGTTGGCCTGTTTCTGGGGCAGCTTTTTCAATCCTCTCTCTTCCTGCGCGAAGCGCTGCGGTGGATTGGCGTCGGCCTATTACTCTATGTGGCCAACAAAATTGCCACTGCTGGCGGACTTGGATCATCCACTGGGGAACGCCGCCCGTTTCGTTTCCACGAAGCGGCTCTTTTTCAATGGGTTAATCCCAAGGGGTGGTCGATGGCGATTGCGATTACATCGCAATTCGCAACCCCTGATGCCCCCATGCAAACGGCCATCATCATCGCCGCCGTTTTTGTATTCTTCGGTCTGGCGTCTGCGTCAACTTGGGCGGTGTTGGGGGTATCACTTCAACGTTTTTTGGAAACTGAAAACCACCTAAAATGGTTTAACCGTGTAATGGCATTGTTGATCGCAGGCTGTGTCGTATTTCTGTTTCTTGATTGATACGATGGAATACCGTGCCTTTACTTAGGTCGGTTTCGTTGTATCCTAAGCGGCTTTGTTCGATTCCCGAGGTTTCCATGTTTCGTTTTTTTGAAAATTTGGTTGATCCCTATTCTCCTTATGAAGATGACATAGACCCACCCTCAGGGTTGATGCAGTATTTAGTGTATCATACCAAACCATTCCGAACACTATTTTTGATCACAGGCATCGCAACGATATTGGCCGCGGTGTTTGAAATTTTCCTTCTGGCGGCGATTGGATGGGTTGTGGACCTGATGGCCGCACAAACACCTGCCTCCTTTTGGGAAAACTACACTTGGCACTTCATCGGCCTTTTAGCCTTTGTTCTGATTTTAAAACCGACGCTGTATTTGATCGATTTCATGCTGATCAGCAACACGCTCATCCCCAATGTGGCGACGTTGTTCCGCTGGCGCGGCCATAAACATGTTATGCGTCAATCCATCGGATGGTTTGAGGCTGATTTTGCAGGCCGCGTTGCAAATAGGGTGATGCAGACACCCAGATCCGTGGGCGAGGTGGTGTTTCATGTGTTCGATGCACTTGCCTATGCTCTGGCATATGTCATAGGTGCTCTGTTCTTGTTGATGAATGCAAACCCACTGCTGTTATTTCCGCTGCTGATTTGGGTTACCGCTTATATCTTTTTGCTGCGCTATGTGGTCCGCCGCGTTGAGCCTGCGTCAAAAGATTCCTCAAACGCGCGTTCTGAATTAAATGGACGCGTTGTGGATGCCTACACCAACATCCATTCCGTCAAAATGTTCGCGCACACAAAATCGGAATTGGCCTATGTCAAAGACGCGATTGAGGAGACAAGACAAACGGTTTTCCGTGAAATGCGCATCTATACGCGTATGGATTTCATCCTAAGTACTATGAACGCAATGCTGATTGCTGGAACTGTTGGGACAGCGCTATACCTCTGGACCTATGACCAAGTCACCAGTGGTGAAGTTGCCGCGGCATCAGCATTGGTTATTCGATTTAACGGCATGTCAGGTTGGATCATGTGGGCATTCACCACGTTTTTCCGTGAACTTGGCGTGGTGGGCGAAGGTCTGCAAACATTGGCCACGCCCATAAAATTGAGGGATGCGCCAAACGCAAAACCGTTGCAAATTACGAAGGCAACGGTCGAATTCAATAATGTGACGCATCATTATGGGCGTCAATCGGGGGGATTAGACAACTTAACACTGTGCGTTGAAGCTGGTCAAAAAGTTGGTCTGGTTGGGCGTTCAGGGGCGGGTAAATCCACGTTATTCAAACTATTATTGCGGTTTTATAATGCTGAATCTGGCCAAATCCTGATCGATGATCAGGATATTTCACAGATCACCCAAGACAGCCTGCGCCACGAAATTGGAATGGTCCAACAGGAAAGCAGTCTGTTGCACCGCTCAATTCGTGAAAACATCCTATATGGACGTGAAGGGGCCAGTGACACCGACATGATTGCCGCTGCACAGCAGGCAGAGGCACACGAATTTATCCAAACGCTAGAGGATCAATCGGGAAATACAGGGTATGACTCAACGGTCGGAGAACGGGGTGTAAAATTATCGGGTGGCCAACGCCAACGGATCGCGCTGGCCCGTGTAATCTTAAAAGATGGGCCGATCCTGTTATTGGACGAAGCGACTAGCGCATTGGATAGCGAAGTTGAGGCGACTATCTTGGATACGCTCTATCAATTGATGGAGGGGAAAACCGTTATTGCCATTGCCCACCGCCTATCCACGATTGCACGGATGAATCGCATCGTCGTTATGGACCAAGGCCGCATTATCGAAGATGGCACGCATGACGCGCTTTTGCAAAAGGGCGGCCTATATGCTCAACTATGGGCACGCCAATCTGGCGGCTTTTTGAATGCGGATGATCATGTTTAGACGGCTCGCAAATTTAATTGATTACGCGGAACGCGCAAATGGTCCGCCCCCAACCACGCTTTGGCCCTTTATGGCGTGGTGTACGTCGGGAACGTGGCCTGTAATCCTATTGGCGGCGCTTGCCTCGGGCATTGCGGGTTTCTTTGAAATGGCCTCTAGCATCGTTTTGGGATGGGTAGTAGATGCCGCAACCGACAGCACGGGATCGGTGTTTTTTATCGAAAACCTACCCCTTCTGATTGGTGGTATCCTATTTTTCATGATCGCACGCCCTGTTTCATTTGGGATCAGTTCACTGGCGCAAACCTATATCCTGCAGCCCAACATGTTGAACCTGATCATATTGCGTATTCACCGATGGACTATGGGGCAATCGGTTGAATTCTTTGAAAACGATTTTGCGGGCCGTATCGCGCAAAAGGAAATGCAAACAGCTACAAGTGCAACAAATGTTGTGATCGAATTTGTTCACACAATCGTTTTTTCGATTGCATCGGTTCTGGGTGCGATGGTCATTGTCGCGGAACTTGATCCATTGCTAAGCCTCTTTGTCCTCGCCTGGTTGGTGGCATACATCTATTTCATCAAAACCTTTATGCCCAAGATGCGAAAACGATCAGCTGCACATGCCGACGCACGCGCAGTTGTTGTCGGGCAGGTCGTGGATGTGGTGACAAATGTAAAAACTGTAAAACTGTTTGCCAATATCCGCCACGAGGATAACGCCATTCTTGGCGCGATGAAGGGGTATTTTGAACGCTCTCTTGATCGTGCAGAGGTGATGGTTCTGTTTCGCTTCCTCCTTTTGGTTTTGGCGGGCATTATGCCGATTGTTCTGATCGGATACAGTGTTGTTCAATGGTCAAACGGTATGGCAACCGTCGGTCAGATTGCCGCCGCAGGCGCCGTTGGCTTGCGACTGGCTCAAATGACAGGTTGGGTCAGCTTTACCCTGATGAATATTTACGGCAGCATTGGTGAAGTTGAGGATGGCGTACGCACACTTAGCAAACGTTGGAACCTGAACGATGACGCAACTGCACGCGCGTTAAATCCGAACCCAACGACAATCACATTCGATAAAGTAAGTTTCCGATATGGACAGGAAAAAGGTGGCATCGAAAACATCGATTTATCAGTCAAAGCAGGTCAAAAAATTGGGATCGTTGGAGCGTCAGGCGCTGGGAAATCAACCTTGGTGAATTTAGTTTTGCGCCTTTATGATGTTGAAAACGGTTCGATCAAAATTGCGGATCAAAATATTGCCAAGGTGACCCAAGATAGCCTACGCGCCAGCATTGGCATGGTAACACAAGAAACCGCCATGTTTAATCGATCCGCGATGGATAACATTCGATACGGACGGCCAGAGGCAAGTGACGCAGACGTGATCGAGGCTGCAAAACGCGCGGAGGCACATTGTTTCATTGTCGACCTCATCGACGGCAAAGATCGCCAAGGTTATGACGCGCATTTGGGCGAGCGTGGCGTCAAACTGTCTGGCGGTCAGCGACAGCGTATCGCGCTTGCACGGGCAATATTAAAGGATGCTCCGATCCTGGTGTTGGATGAAGCGACAAGTGCGCTTGATAGTGAGGTCGAAGCATCAATTCAAACATCCCTTTATGAATTTATGCAGGGCAAAACCGTTCTTGCCATCGCGCACAGGTTATCAACTCTATCCGAAATGGATCGTATCATCGTGATGGAAAACGGCCGCATCGTTGAGGATGGCACACACACCACTCTGCTGGCACAAAATGGATTGTACGCGCGGTATTGGAATCGGCAATCTGGTGGTTTTATCGGCGCACAAGACGCAGCAGAATAACTATTCCAATCGGCCCTCTTTCACATTATTCCGTGCGCTATGACCGAATTCACAATCAAACGCCTAGGGCATCAAGGGGACGGAATCGCAGATGGCCCCGTCTATGCACCTCTGACCCTACCCACAGAAGTGGTAATTGGAACTCTGGATCAGCAAATCCTTCGGGATGTGCGCATCATCACCCCCTCATCGGATCGCGTACGCGCCGCCTGTCGTCATTACAAATCCTGTGGTGGGTGTAGCCTGATGCATGCAAATGATCCATTTGTTGCAGAGTGGAAAGTTGATGTCGTGAAAACTGCGCTGTCCGCACATGGGTTGGAAACAGAATTGCGCCCGTGCCTGACATCCCCTGCGCAATCGCGCCGTCGTGCCACATTTTCAGTGCGTCGCACGAAAAAAGGTGCGTCAGTCGGATTTCATGCACGTGGATCGGATGTGATCATTGAAAACCCTGACTGTAAGTTGCTTGATCCAGACTTGATCACCGCACGCGAGACGGTCGCACAATTAGCCGCAATCGCTGGATCACGCAAAGGCGAAATATCAATCAGTGTCACATTATGTGCCAATGGATTGGATGTGGCCGCGTCAGGCGGAAAAGAGCTGGATGACGCGTTGCGCATGGATTTAGCGCAGGCTTGTGAAACACTGCGCCTCGCGCGTTTGTCGTGGAATGGCGAAGTCATCGCAATGCGATTGCCACCAAGTCAGGAATTTGATGGCATCATCGTTGATCCACCGTCTGGTAGTTTTCTGCAAGCAACCAAACATGGCGAAGGCGATTTAATTGCCGAAGTGCGCAACATCATCGGCCACCAAAATCGGATCATTGATCTGTTTGCGGGTTGTGGCACCTTCTCCCTACCCATGGCACGAAATGCAGAGGTGCATGCAGTCGAAGGTGAAGCCGACATGCTGCGCGCGTTGGACAAATCGTGGCGCCGTGCAACAGGATTAAAACGTGTCACAACCGAAACACGTGATTTGTTCCGCAGGCCGCTACAACCGGATGAATTGCACAAATTCGATGCCGCGATCATTGACCCGCCGCGCGCAGGAGCAGAGGCACAAATTGATGAACTTTCTGCATCTGACGTCAATTTAATCGCCTATGTTTCATGCAATCCAACAACGTTCGCACGCGATGCTGCGCATTTGGTTTCACGTGGTTTCGAAATAGAATTCGTACAAACAGTCGATCAATTTCGTTGGTCCATTCATATCGAGTTAGTTGCAAAATTTTCTCGCAACTAACCCTTTTGATGTATGGCGCCAAACTGAGGTTTCTGTTATTCTGTCGAAGGAGCAGTAAGAGACAAAAATGGCCCGTATCCTTGGAATATTGGCGCTGATCCTTGTGATTGGTGGTGCATCGATTGCAAAAACAATCCCTGAGTATAACGGGGAACCCGTTACAGCGATTGTGGTGCATAAAAAAGTACGTATGATGTATCTGATGCACGATGATAGAGTTTTGCGGTCCTACAGCGTTGGTTTAGGCTTTGCCCCTGATGGTCACAAAAAGATCGAGGGGGACGGTAAAACACCCGAAGGCCGCTATGTGATCGATCGAAAAAACCCAAATTCAAAATTCCACTTGTCGCTCGGTATTTCGTATCCAAACGCTGCGGACCGTTCATATGCAAATAGCATCGGCAAATCACCAGGTGGCGATATATTTATACATGGTAATCAGGATCTCAAACACCGCATCAAACAAGGTTGGCGCTATTTTTTTGACCGCGATTGGACCGCAGGGTGCATTGCTGTGACCGATGCAGAAATGACAGAAATTTATTCAATGATAGGTATTGGAACGCCAATCTTTATTCAGCGGTAACATCACGCGCACTTAGCATTGGCCCGCCTGTCACAAGCGTCCACCATATTTTACCATTAGGCTCTTGAAACCATGAAAATCCCATCTCAGTGGCTCCCTGATCCATGAGAATAAAGCGAGTAGCATCATCTTCAATCCATGCAGCCAGGGTCAAAATTTCACTTTCATAGGTCTCTGAGATTGTTTCACCCAAAAACTGTTTTTCGTATCCAACGCGTTTCGCCCGATCGAGCGGAGAAGAGCCATCTGATCCAAAATGCCATGGACGATTTTGCAATGCCATGTCGCGCGAATGCGTTGCCGCTGCAGCTGTTAGTTCGGCATTTAAAGTTAGTTGATTTAATCCAGCGCTACTTCGCAGGGCATTGACAGCGTCTAGCATTCGAAATTGAAGAGTTGCCGCATCAACTGTTGCCAGATCATAAAATTTTGGAAGCGGTTTACCATCTGCCGCCAATTGCTCTTCTGGGACACCTCCACAAGCTGCGGTAAATACCAAGAGAAAAATTGATAACCACTTTTTCATTTATTTCACCTAATCATATATTCCATTAGTCACATACCCTTGCCACCGTGACTTATCAAACCCACAACGACAAATTTTGCAAAAAACACAGGAGTGTGATTTGTAATTGCAGGATTAACGTCATATTTGGACATAGTACGTTAAGACTGGATGGTGATCATGGCAGGATTTACCAGACGAGGTTTTG
>JAAEZW010000085.1 GCA_018222665.1 Paracoccaceae bacterium | reverse complement strand
CGAAGCACGGCGCACAGCCGGGTGGACGGCCGTGCCCGTTGCCGCCGAAATCATCCGTCGGATTGCACCGCTAATGGGCCTTCGACCAGAGATTGAAGCCGATGATTTAGGTGATATAACGCAAGTGTCTTGGGACTAGCCGCGACAGGGGATTGCACAGCATATGGCCAAACACACGGTATCACTCCAAAGCCTTGGGTTGGCCCTTGATGCACAAGGTCAGATTGAAATCACGGGCCTTGCGCTGGACAATCGTCACATCAAAGCTGGGAATTTGTTTGCGGCCCTGCCTGGCAGTGCCGTGCATGGCGCCCGATTCGCGCAGGCCGCGATTGATGCAGGCGCGGTTGCGGTGCTGACAGATGCGGCGGGAATGACCGAGATTTCAGATGTTGATCCTGCAAAAATTGTCATCGCCCATGATGTGCGCGCAGCTTTTGCACGTGCGGCTGCGCTGTTTTATGGGGGGCAGCCAAAAACCATGATTGCTGTAACGGGGACCAATGGCAAAACCTCGATCAGTAGTTTTTGTCGCCAAATTTGGACAGAGTTGGAAAAACAGGCGGTGAACATTGGCACAACTGGGGTCGAAGGCGCTTTTACCACGCCTTTGCGGCACACAACACCCGATACGCTAACCCTGCATCGCGTATTGGCCGAGGCGAAATCTGCAGGTATCACCCATGCCGCGATGGAGGCATCCTCGCACGGATTGGATCAACGGCGCTTGGATGGTGTGCGGATCAAGGCAGCGGGATTTGCGAATTTTACCCAAGACCACTTGGATTATCACGAAACATTTGATGCCTATTTTCAGGCCAAGGCAGGGCTGTTTGATCGTGTGTTGCCAGATGATGGGACCGCCGTCATCAACATTGACGACCCTGCATTGGACACATTTGCCGATCAGTTGATCGCGCGGGGCACACGAACGCTCCGAATGGGCCATGACACTCGCGCCGACCTGCGGGTAGAGGTTGCGCGTTTTGACGGATTGGGTCAGGATGTGCGTTTCACCTATCAGGGGAAAACTTATCAAAAACGCTTGAACCTAATCGGTGGGTTTCAGGCGGGCAATGTTTTGATGGCCGCACTTTTGGTGATTGCGACGGGCGAAGAACCCGCACATGTCTTTGACACATTAGAGCATTTGGAAACCGTGCGTGGACGCATGCAGTTTGCCGCGGCACGTGAAAATGGGGCGTCGGTCTATGTCGATTATGCACATACCCCGGATGCGGTCAAAACTGCGCTTCAGGCGTTTCGCCCGCACGTAATGGGACGTCTAATTGCGATTATCGGGGCAGGTGGAGATCGTGATGCCACGAAACGCCCCCTTATGGCGGCAAAGGCGGTGGCAAACGCCGATTTTGTGATTGTCAGCGACGACAATCCGCGCAGTGAAGATCCCGCAACAATCCGTCAAATGGTGATGGCGGGGGCAAAGGGTGCGCAACACATCCTTGAAATCGGTGATCGGGCCGAGGCGATCCTGCGCGCGGTTGATATGCTGGGCGCGGGGGATGGTTTGATCATCACGGGCAAGGGGCATGAAACTGGCCAGATTATTGGGGACGATGTTCTGCCCTTTGATGATGTTGAACAGGCCTCAGTCGCGGTACAGGCTTTGGATGGGATGATGTCATGATACTTTGGAGCGCACAGCAGGCAGCTTTGGCCACAGGTGGCCGGGCAGTGGGGGGGTGGGCCGTCACGGGCGTGTCCATTGACACACGAACCTTGCAAACAGGTGATTTATTTGTTGCGTTAAAGGCTGCACGGGATGGTCACGATTTTGTTGCGGATGCCTTGGCCGCAGGCGCAGGTGCCGCATTGGTGTCGCGCGTTCCCGATGGGGTGGATGACACGGCACCCCTGTTGATCGTAGCAGATGTTCAAGCAGCGCTTGAGGATTTGGGTCGTGCCGCGCGGGCGCGCACCAAGGCCAAAGTGATCGCGGTGACGGGATCGGTTGGAAAAACATCCACGAAAGAGATGCTGCGCCACATGCTGGGCGCATGCGGGAAAACCCATGCTTCGGTTGCCAGTTACAACAATCACTGGGGCGTTCCTTTAACGCTTGCGCGGATGCCCGCGGACACAGAATTCGCCGTGATCGAAATTGGCATGAACCATCCTGATGAAATTGCGCCCCTTGCCAAAATGGCGGCCCCAGATGTTGCAATGGTCACCACCGTGGCAGAGGTGCATCTGGAGGCCTTTGATGACATCAACGGCATTGCGCTGGAAAAGGCTTCAATCATTGATGGTTTGGTGCCAAATGGCGTTGCGATCATGAATGCGGATACCCCCTGTACCAAGGTGATCGAAACTTACACAAAGGATGTAACGACACGTTGGTTTGGGGCAGCGGCAGCTGAGGCTTCGCTTTCTGATGTCCAGGTTAAGGGCGCAGAAACGCATGCTGTGTTGCAGTTAGAGGGCGCAACATATCCCGTGACAATCGGCACGGCGGGACGCCATTTTGCAATGAATGCGCTGGGTGCATTACTGGCGGTTGGGTATTTGGGGGCAGATCGCAGAACCGCGGTCACGGGTTTGGCCGCGTGGAATCCTTTGGGTGGGCGCGGTGCGCGTCAAAAATTGAAAATCTACAGCGGCACGCTGGATCTGATTGATGATGCCTATAATGCAAACCCAACCTCGCTGCACGCCGCGATGCAAGTTCTGGCCGAGGCAGATGCCCCCAGAAAAATCGCCTTTTTGGGTGACATGAAAGAGTTGGGCGAAAAAGAACACGACTTTCACCGTGAGGTCGCGCACTGGCCCTGCACAGATGCCATTGACATCATTCATACGGTGGGCCCCCTGATGAAATCACTACACGATGTATTGCCCGACGGAAAACGTGGGCAACATTTTGGGGACAGCGCCGCCATGGCCGCGCAGGCCGCGCATTTGGTTCAGGCGGGGGATGCCGTGTTGTTAAAGGCATCGCTCAGCACGAATATGCGCAAAGTTGTTGACGCACTCCAAGAATTAGGCCATCCGCCCATGGACAACAAAGGACCCTAACGATGCTCTATCTTCTCACGGCGCTTTCTGATGGCGGTGATTTCTTTAACCTCTTTCGCTACATCACGTTTCGTGCGGGGGGTGCCTTTTTCACAGCGCTATTTTTTGGGTTCATCTTCGGCCGTCCACTGATCAACGTTTTGCGCCGCAAACAGGGCAAAGGCCAGCCCATCCGCGACGATGGCCCCGAGGGCCATTTTGTAAAAGCGGGGACGCCAACAATGGGCGGCCTGCTGATCTTATCTGCATTGATGACGGCAACATTGTTGTGGGCGCGTTTGGATAATGTGTTTGTCTGGGTTGTTTTGATGGTCACTGTATCCTTTGGGTTGATCGGATTTGCCGATGATTATGCAAAGGTCAGCAAACAAAATACTGCGGGCGTTTCTGGGAAAGTGCGCCTTGGGTTAGGCTTTTTGATTGCAGCGCTGGCCGCGCTTGCGTGCGCATGGGCGCATCCGATAGATTTGCAAAATCAACTGGCTCTGCCGGTGTTTAAGGATACTCTGATCAATCTTGGGTTTCTATACATTCCCTTTGCGATGGTAGTGATTGTCGGATCTGCCAATGCGGTGAATTTAACGGATGGATTGGATGGATTGGCCATCATGCCATCCATGATCGCAGCGGCTACATTGGGTGTTATTGCCTATGCCGTGGGGCGTGTGGATTTCACCGAATATTTGGATGTTCACTATGTGCCAGGTACGGGTGAAATCCTGATTTTCTGTTCTGCACTGATTGGTGGCGGCCTTGGGTTTTTGTGGTATAACGCACCCCCCGCGGCGGTGTTCATGGGGGATACAGGTTCGCTGGCGCTTGGTAGCGCATTGGGTACGATCGCAGTTGCGACCAAACACGAAATCGTCTGGGCCATCATTGGTGGTTTGTTCGTGGTTGAGGCGCTTTCGGTGATCATCCAAGTGCTCTATTTCAAACGCACTGGAAAACGTGTGTTCCTAATGGCGCCGATTCATCACCATTTCGAAAAAAAGGGATGGGCTGAACCCCAAATCGTAATCCGTTTCTGGATCATTGCCCTAATTTTGGCGATGATCGGTATGGCCACGCTAAAGGTCAGATAAGGAGCCTGACGTGATCACAATAGGTGGATTAACAGGTCAACGATATGCGGTCCTTGGGCTGGGGCGTTCGGGGCTTGCTGTGTCGCGAGCATTGGCCGCGGGCGGTGTGGAAGTTGTTGTTTGGGACGACAACGAGCAGGCGCGCGCAAAGGCCGAGGAAGACGATCTTGAGGTGCAGGACCTACACCGTACAGACTGGGCCACGATTGATTGTCTGATCACCTCGCCTGGTATCCCGCATCTTTATCCAAAACCCCATCCCATTATTGCCGCCGCACTGCAGGCGGGCGTGATTTTGGACAATGACATTGGATTGTTTTTCCAATCCTTTGCGCAGTCGGGATGGCTTGATTTTGATCAGGAACCCAAAGTCGTCGCAGTCACAGGATCAAACGGAAAATCCACCACTTCCGCCCTGATCCACCATGTTTTAAAGGTCTCAGGCCGTCCAACCCAACTGGCGGGAAACATCGGACTTGGTGTCTTTGATCTTGATCCCGCACATGATGGTGAGGTCATTGTTCTAGAACTTTCCAGCTACCAAACCGAGCTGGCGCGATCTCTGACACCAGACGTTGCGGTATGGACGAATATCTCGGCAGATCACTTGGATCGGCATGGGGGGATGGGGGGCTATGTGGCGGCCAAGCGGCGCCTGTTTATTGAGGGTGGACCAGACCGCGCCATTATTGGTGTGGATGAGATTGAGGGGCAGTTTTTGGCCAATCAACTGTCCAAGGCGCGCATGGATGATCGGGTCATTCGCATCAGTGCGGGACAAAAACTGGACGGACCTGGATGGTATGTTTTTGCGCGCAAAGGGTTCTTGTCGGAATACCGCAAAACGCGCCAAGTCGCCTCGATCGATCTGCGCACGTTCGCGGGATTGCCCGGCGCATATAACCACCAAAACGCCTGCGCGGCCTATGGCGCATTGCGCACCCTAGGCCTTGCCCCCCGCGTGATTGAAGAGGGGTTTAAATCCTTTGCGGGTCTGGCGCATCGTTCGCAATTTGTGCGTGAAATCAATGGGGTTCGCTACATCAACGATAGCAAGGCCACCAACATTGACGCCGCGGCCAAGGCCTTGGCCGCCTTTAAAAATATCCGTTGGATCTGCGGCGGCCTGATGAAAGAGGGGGGCGTTGATGCCCTTCAGGACATCGCCAAAACATCGGTGATAAAGGCCTACGTTATTGGACGAGAGGCCGCGGAATTCGCTCGCCAAATCGGTGTGACGGCCGAGGTTTGTACAACCATGCAGGCGGCTGTTCAGGCGGCGGCACGGGACGCAGAAACAGGGGACACAGTGCTGCTTGCCCCTGGGGCGGCAAGCTTTGATCAATACGAAAACTTCGAACTCAGGGGGCAGGATTTCATCGAAATCACCCACACCCTTTTCCCTTGATTTACCCCAAATCCTAACGTCAGTATCACATCGGTAAGGTGTCGGTATCACGTCGGTGCGCAGCGCGCGCAGTCTTTAATGGATGTTAAGGGAATTTTTATGATTAATTCGGCAAAAATAATTGAAGAACTTGTGTCGGTAGACGCATGGCATGATCTGATCACGGCGGGTGGCTCTAACCCGCTGCATCTTTCGGTTAGTTTTACGGATGCCCGCTTTGCTGGGACTGATGAACACCCGATTGAATTCGCTGTTGAATTGAAACGCGCGAACATTGCGGTGGTTCTCATTCCGAAGTTAAAGGTGCACGTTGATACTGTAATGAGTATGCATCCAACTGATGTTCAATTCGAGACAAGGAGGATGGATCAGTCGGCGCGTTCCAATCTATCGATTGGCGTGGAGAAAAGTGACACGCGAGTATTCTTTACCCTGCCATGATATCACGGGCGGCGGCCATGCCACTGCTCCAGGCCCATTGGAAGTTATAGCCGCCAAGCCAGCCTGTGACATCCATCGCCTCACCCACGATGTACAATCCCTGAACCCGTTCGGACATCATGGATTTTGACGACACTTCTTCGGTTGCGATGCCGCCCAATGTGACCTCGGCCGTGCGATACCCCTCGGATCCGCTGGGACGCAGGGACCAGTTTTGCAATCTGTCAAACAGGGCGGCTAGCCGCGCATCAGACCAATCGGCAAGATTGCCCGTTAAATCCAAATCCCGCGCCAGATGATCGACCAGCCGCGCGGGCAGGTGGGCGGCCAGTTCGGTTTTGAAATTGCGTCGACCGCTGATTTGGCGTTGATCGCGCAGGGCGGTCATGGTGGTGCCATCGGGGGTTAGGTTTAGAGTGATGTCTGCCCCTTCGGCCCAATAGCTGCTGATCTGAAGTATTGCTGGACCCGACAGGCCGCGGTGCGTGAACAACATCGCCTCTTCAAACACACCCGCGCCCGCCTGCGCCCGAACGGGGAGCGAGACGCCCGAAATTTCCGCAAACCGCCCGTCGGAAAACGTAAACGGCACAAGTGCGGGGCGCGTTTCCGTGACCCGAATCCCGAATTGCGCGGCGATGTCATAGGCAAAGCCCGTGGCCCCCATTTTCGGAATGGATTTGCCACCCGTGGCAAGGACCAGATTTTTGCAAGTTAGGGTTTCGGCGCGCTCCCCCCTTAGGATGTCCAAGGTGAAGGTTTCGTTTTCATGGCGCACGGCGGTCACAGAGGTTTTTAACCAAAGTTCTGCCCCCGCTCCTTGCATCAAATCGCGCAGCATGGCGATGATGTCCTTGGCAGAGGTATCGCAAAACAACTGACCCAAGGTTTTTTCGTGATAGGGGATGTCGTAGCGCTGCACCAGATCAATGAAATCCCATTGGGTATAGCGCGCCAATGCGGATTTCGCGAAATGGGTGTTTTCGGACAGGAAATTTTCAGCGCTGGCGTAGATATTCGTAAAATTACACCGCCCACCGCCTGAAATGCGGATTTTTTCACCGGGCGCTTTAGCATGATCAATGACCAGCGCATCCCGCACATGGGCCGCGCACATCATGCCCGCCGCCCCCGCGCCAATTATGATGGTTTCAAATCGCATGTCCCCCTCGTGGCGGTTTTCAACCGAATTGGCAAGGGGGATGCATTTTATCTGGCCAGA
>JAAEZW010000084.1 GCA_018222665.1 Paracoccaceae bacterium | reverse complement strand
TGTGCAGTTCTGTTTCTCTCTTTCGCATCATCTTACGCTTATAGAAATGCTGAGGCATCACTAGTGGCCCCGTTTGAATACGTGGCAATACCAGTCAGTGTTCTATGGGGGATATTTATTTGGAATGAGTGGCCAGATGCTCTTTCATGGTTGGGTATGTTTCTGATTTTGTTAGGTGGAATTTATGCAGTTTATAGAGAGCGCAAACTAAACATTCAGGTTGCTTCAAACATACCTATGCCTGCCTCCACTGGGATGAATATGAGTAAAAACCAGATAAATCGAGATCCATAAGTTTAACAGATTTTGCCGGTCGCTCAAACTATTACGGTTGTATTAACATTGGTTTTGATCTCACTAATCGTCAAAACGAAACACACACTTTTTCGCGTGTTTTTATGCGGAGGTTCCGGGGTTCGACACTGTGTCTACAACCTAGTGTAAGAACACAGTTCTTTGCGTGCTTGGTTGCAGCGGTTTTACTTAAGATTTTTTACCGCTTGGGTCTTCCTGCTCTACTCGACCACCTTGTTTTCCCGCGTAGGGAAACACCGTATCCTAGTGGTCATGCGATTTTAGACAAAGCCTAAATTTTCAAGGATGCACATCCAACTAAAGCGGCAGCGTCGTCGTTAATTGACCAAACTGGTGGCTTCAATTTTATAACGTTATTTTCACACATTGCCGCCTCAGCACATAGAGTTGTACGATTTCCTGTTAGGGAGCTACGCGCTACGCCTCCAGCAAGAAAAATGCCGTCGTGTGGAAGATACGATACTTTATACTCGGCGATTAGCATGCCGATTAGCTCAGCGTATCTGTCTAGTGCATGATCATAAGCCTGATTTTCAAGAATGCCCTGTTTGTCAATGAATATTGACGCGCTTTCAACACGCTCGCCAGTAAGTAGAGACATAAATTGTCGTCTTCCACGCCCTGAAAATAACGACTCCACCGTAGAAAATGCATGAGACATCCCCGTCATCAAATTTTCAAGTTCGAGAAGTATCGAAGAAAAGAGCGTGGTATGTCCTGCCTCCACCTCAGCGCAAACACTCACCCCACCAAATTCGATGATCGGACTTACATTAAATCCAGTTCCAATTCCAATAACTAGAGCTTGCTTTTGTCTGTGATTGATGACGGGCCGATTTACAATCGGCGAGACTTGGTTTGGAGCAAGTTTTAAAGCAGAATGACCGAGAGCGGTAAGATCATTGATTACGAGAGCTCGTACAGCACCAAATCTCCGTGCCAGTTTATTGCCATCAATTTCCCAGTCTAAGTTTGTTAATCGCCCAACGTTGTTTCTAACTGGGCCAGCCATAGCTATAACAAGCTGTTTCACTTTAGCATTTGAATTTGACAGGTAATCTGAGATCACATTGTCAAAACATCTGTAATCTGCGTTTACGAAGCTCCTTGTGCTTAAAAGCTCCAAGGATCCAGTTGGTGCAAGCGCTAACCTACTGTTCGTTCCTCCAATGTCTGCAACCAATCGCATTAGTTAATTTAAACGATTGCCGGTTTCAGGCTCGAAATATGACGCCTTGGCTAAATCGAAAGCAAATCGAAGATTTTCCCCGGCAGATGCTCTGGTTTCTGCGTGTAATCTCGCTGTGACTTGTTTGCCTCCTAATTCAGAAACAACGTATGTGTCAGCACCAGCAGGTTCTACCATTTCTACGTGGCATTCAGCTTCTTGGATGTTTTCTCCAGCTCGGAATCCAGCCTCCGCAATATCTTCAGGGCGAAGGCCAAGAATTACTTTCTCAGGCAAATCAATAGCCTTTTGATCATGTAATAAAATTGGCTCTTTACCTTCGCGTGATATTTCAATTTGAGCACCTTTACCATTGCGAAGTACTGTTGCGGGTATGAGATTCATTGCAGGAGATCCCATGAAATCTGCTACGAACAGATTTGCAGGTTTGTTGTAAATTTCCGCAGGTGTACCGATCTGTTGAATAACGCCGCCTCTCATAACTACTATTTTGGTAGCAAGCGTCATTGCTTCTATTTGGTCGTGTGTAACGTAGACCATGGTGGCACCAAGATTCTGATGAAGCTTTTTGATTTCAGAGCGCATTTCAACGCGTAGCTTTGCATCTAAGTTGGATAGTGGTTCGTCAAAAAGGAAAAGCTTTGGATCACGCACCAATGCACGGCCCATGGCTACGCGTTGACGTTGCCCACCTGACAGCTGTCCCGGACGACGGTTCAATAATGGCTCAATCTGTAATTGATTAGCTACTTCGTTGAGCTTGCGTTCTTGTGTCGCCGCGTCAACTCCTCGGACCTTCATTCCAAAAGTGATATTTTTTGCCACGGACATTGTCGGATACAGGGCATAGGACTGAAACACCATTGCAATGTCTCGATCTTTTGGGCTTACATGCGTCATGTCTTGACCGTCGATAAACAGATTACCACCTGTTGTGGGTTCTAAACCTGCAATACAATTCAGCAGAGTTGATTTACCGCAACCCGATGGACCAACTAGGACTAGAAAGTCACCCGGTTCGATCGATACATTGATGTTTTTTAAGATCTCGGTTGTCCCGTAGTTCTTAAATAGGTTTTGAATATCAAGAATAGGAGCCATCGGACTTATCCCTTTACAGAGCCTGCGGTTAGACCGCGAATGAAATATTTACCGGCGACGACATAGACTAACAGCGTCGGCAGGGCAGCTATTATCGCTGCAGCCATGTCGACATTGTACTCTTTTACGCCGGTGGTTGAATTTACGATGTTGTTCAGCGCAACAGTAACGGGTTGTGTTCCGGCTTGACTGAAAGACACCCCAAATAGGAAGTCGTTCCAGATTTGAGTAAATTGCCAGATCACTGTGACCACGATGATGGGGAGTGATAAGGGTAGGAAGATTGACCAAAAGATCCGTAAAAAGTTTGCTCCGTCTACCTTTGCAGCTTTTACTAACTCCGACGGTATCGTCACGTAATAATTACGGAAGAACAACGTAGTAAAACCAATACCGTAAATTACGTGTACGAATATAAGACCGGGTATTGTCCCAGCTATACCCATCAAGCCTAGCAATCGTGCCATGGGTAGTAGGACCACCTGAAACGGGATAAAGCAGCCAAATAACATCAATGAAAAGATTAGGTTTGCACCTCTAAATCTCCATTGCGCTACGACATAGCCGTTTAGTGCGCCAAGCAACGTGGATAATAATACTGCTGGTACTGCCAGAAGGACTGAGTTCCAGAAGTATGGGCGTAACCCCTCGCATTGTATGCCAGTGCAGGCTGAGGCCCATGCGATTTTCCATGCATCAAATGTGATCTCACGTGGAAGAGCAATAAGACTACCGGTACGAATTTCTTCTAGGCTTTTTAAGGAAGTGGTGACCATCACGAAGAGCGGCAAGAGATAATATAGTGCAAACAGCGTCAGCAAAACGTACAAGATTATACGTAGTGTTGTCTTGCCAAACTTGGACTGCTGGGTTTGGTCGAAAGAAAGATCAGCCATCGTTCTTTGTCCTCAATTCTGAGTATAGGTAAGGTACAACAATAGTGAAGACTACAAGCATCATGATCATTGCAGAGGAAGCTGCTTGTCCAATATCCCCGCGTGAAAATGCCATGGCATACATGTACGTAGCTGGAAGATCGGTTGAGTAGCCGGGTCCACCACCCGTTAATGCAATTACGAGATCAAAGCTCTTAATCGCGAGGTGCGATAGAACAATAAACGCAGACAGGAAGATTGGAGCCATAGATGGAATTATGATCGCTGTATAAATGCGCCAGGTTGGTATACCGTCGACCTGAGCTGCTTTTATTATTTCACCATCAACAGAACGAAGCCCAGCTAGAAATAATGCCATTACGAAGCCAGAACTCTGCCAAACAGCAGCAAGCACGATCGTGTAAATTGCCATTTCTGAATTCACGATCCAATCAAAACTAAAATCGTTGTAACCCCACCCTTTGATTGTAGCTTCTAAACCCAAGCCTGGATTTAAAATCCATTTCCATGCGGTACCTGTCACGATCATGGATAGAGCCATTGGATAAAGATATATGGTTCGGATTAAGCCTTCAGTCCGTATTTGTTGATCTAACATTATGGCAAGTAGGAGCCCAACTACCATGGCAATGATAATAAAAAGTGCGCCGAATACGAATAAGTTTTCAAACGCCGTGTCCCATCTTGGCGATGCAAATAATTTTTCGTACTGTATGAACCCTTTAATTTCATACTTAGGAAGAAGTTTAGAGCGAGTGAATGACACCCAAGCTGTCCATCCTATAAATCCGTAAACAAACACCAATACTGCTATAAACGATGGGGCGAGGACAATTTTGGGGAGGTGGTTTTCAAGCCATTCTGACATTGGAAACTCCATGATATGGACACTCCACCCAACGACAGGCGCAGGGTGGAGTAAGTTTGTATTAGTAGCTATTAGCTACTGCTTTAGCCAATTGTGCGACTGCTTCAGCTGATGACATATCTGAGTTGAAATGTGCTGTGACAACGTCTGTAATTGCACCAGATTGCGCACCACGCAGTGCCATTCCGTGTGCATACGAAGGCAGTAACGAACCACTTAGTGAACTTGCCGACATGTCTGCAGCAGAAATATGGGCACAAGTGTCAAATTCATCTAATGCGACGTCCGTACGCGCTGGAATCGAACCTTTGTTAAGGTTGAAAACTTTCTGGAAGTTTTGGCCGACAATCAGTTCAGCGAGTAGGTTTTGACCCTGTGTCTTGTCCTCGCCATCAACCGCAAACATTGCAAAACTATCTACATTGTATAGGAAGCCTTCACCCGGTGTAGAAAGGCAAAGGAAGTCTTCACCTGGAACTTTTCCGGCAGCCATGAATTCGCCTTTTGCCCAGTCCCCCATGATTTGGAAAGCGGCCTCTCCATTCATTACCATAGCTGTAGCCAGGTTCCAGTCACGACCGGAGAAGTTTGGATCCACATATCCGCGCATTTTACGCATCTGATCAAATACTGCCACCATTGCGTCAGAAGTCAGTGTTTCTTCATCAAGCTCAACAAATGCTTTGTGGAAACCATTTGCACCTAAGATACCCAATGCTACAGCTTCAAAAACAGTTGCGTCTTGCCAAGCCTGGCCTCCATGAGCGAGCGGAATAATTCCAGCGGCTTGAAGCTTTTCAGCCGCAGCATTGAATTCATCCCATGTGCTTGGCATGTCAATTCCGTTCGCTTCCAAAACACTAGCGTTTGCCCAAATCCAGTCTACACGGTGGACGTTTACAGGGGCTGCGCACCAGCTTCCTTCACATTTCATGTGACCAGCGATGGATGCTGGCAAAACAGCTGACCATCCTTGAGCTTCTGCTACTGATGAAATGTCAGCTAAAACCCCTTCTTCGTACCACTCTTGAATCGCTGGGCCTTTTAGTTGAACTGCTGTAGGTGCATTGCCCGATAATACTCGAGCACGCAGTGCAGCCATCGCCGCATCTCCGCCGCCACCTGCAACAGGCATGTCAGTCCAGGTGCCACCGTTGTCAGCAAATTCTTTTTGGAGCACAGCCACAGATTTAGCCTCACCGCCTGATGTCCACCAATGCAGTACTTCTGCTTCTGGACCAGCGATGGCGCTTGTAGCTGACGAAAGAGCAATCGATGAGATCGCCGCTATTGCAGTAAATTTCATAAGGTATATCCTCCCGATAAGTACACCGTCTAACTTGACGGCGCTGGTATCAAAAACAGCAGGCTCCAAAGTCTGACAACCAACAAAATGAGCTAATTTTCGGCAAATTCTCTGATTTTTCCGCTTATTGTTACAGTGTGTTACCTTATTCTTGATTTTGTTGCATAGTGTTACATTAACTGAGTGTACGCGCCGTGTTGAAGTAATCAATTAATTGAAGCTCTACAACGATGCATGGAGGATTTCAAAATGGCGATTCCGCGACTGCTCGTAGTTGACGATGATCCAGAGATGCGATCAATGCTAACGCAGTTTATTCGTCAAAACGGTTTTATTGCTTTACCTGCTGCGACGGAGTCAGACATTCGTAAACAAATTTCTGCTGATCGCATCGATTTGATTCTGCTGGACGTGATGCTTGGTGATGAAAGTGGGATCGACATTTGCCAATCTCTACGAGCAGAGCAGGATGTCCCCGTTATCTTCATATCTGCTTTATCTGCTGACCATCATCGCATGAAAGGATATGAAGTAGGCGCAGATGATTATATTGCCAAACCGTTCAATCCAAATTTGCTACTAGCAAGAGTAAAAGCAGTACTCTCCCGTGCGCAGCGTACATCATCACTTGCATATAGAAGGCGTATTAAAACATTTGGGTTTGATGGTTGGATTTATGAAGGAAAGCGTGATGAAGTTCGTGCGCCAGGTGGGTACCAAGTGGCGTTATCACAGAAAGAAACTGCGTTACTGAAGGTTTTTTTAGCTAATGCGCATATTCCTTTGACGCGCGAAGAAATTGCAGCTGCTCTTGATGTGACCGGGGAAAGTGATGGAACAGAAGCGACAGGCCGTGCTATTGATGTTCTTGTCGGGCGCCTTCGCACTAAAATTGAAAAGGATCCTAAAACTCCAAAACTAGTCAGAACTGCACGCGGAGTGGGTTATGTATTTTCAGCTGATGTAGAAGTTAAGGAAGACTAATGCTCAGCCAAATATCATTGCGCGCACTCTCATCGATTTGGGTAGTAATAGCGTTAAGTGTGGGTTTGCTTGTTAGTGCCATATGGTTTTATTCTGTGCGTGCCTGGCAAGATCATTTGAACCAAGCTTATTCAGTAGGCGTTGAAACTTTTTATTCTTTAGAAACTGGCAAAACGGTGAGCGGAATAGGTTTGACACGCCTAGCGGGTACTGATTTGGAAAATGCTGAGTTAGGTCTTTTCGAGCGTATTTCGGGCGCGCCACGACCCTCCTATATTACACTTTTGTCAATGACGGATGAAATTGATGGACCAATTGGTTCTTCAAGTATCAAAATTGCAGTAGTTTCCGACAGGCTTCAATACAAAGTAGCTGACATAGTATCGGATCTTTATGAGGCCCCTGGATTAAAATTTGGAGACCTTGCAAAGTTACTTGCAACATACTGCAGCAACCCCATGGTTTATGCAAAGGTAAAGAACTCTGGATGGATCCAGATAGATGGTTTGAGTGTATGGGGCTGTGATGCCGCTCCTAGCGATTTGAGACTTTTGGCTGTTTTGATAACTATCGTGACTATAGTGGTTCTTGTGACACAGATTGGCAATACGACAGAAGCTTTCACTAGT
>JAAEZW010000083.1 GCA_018222665.1 Paracoccaceae bacterium | reverse complement strand
CTGCTGTGCATGGATGTTAATTGCACCACATACCAATTTAATTTTTTTTACCAATTAATCACTCGATAACGCAAAAGCGAACAAACTTACTAATGAAACTTTCCCACTCCGGCCCACTGGAACAGAAATGTGACAGATGACAAGTCAGGAAAACAAGACGCTGGGCGGGGACTTGTGTCATGGACGCACTCTAAAGTCCTAAAATTTGACCCTTTATCTCAAGACGAAAAACGTATTTAATCAACCTACTTAGAATAATCTGCAGGTTCCACGTGACTGGCCCTAAAAATCGCCCCCTTACCTTACGAGATGTTTCTGAAGCGTCTGGTGTTTCTGAAATGACCGTCAGCCGTGTATTACGAGGGCGCGGCGATGTGTCAGAAGCCACACGTGAACGGGTGCTTAAGGCTGCAAAAGAATTGGGATATGTCCCGAACAAAATTGCAGGGGCGCTCGCATCGCAAAAGGTAAACTTGGTTGCCGTTGTTATCCCGTCCATGTCCAACATGGTTTTCCCCGAGGTTATGACAGGTGTGAACAATGTGCTTGAGGGGACTGAACTGCAGCCTGTTGTGGGCATTACACATTACATGCCCGAGAAAGAGGAAAAAGTTCTGTACCAAATGTTGTCATGGCGCCCATCCGCTGTGATCATCGCAGGGCTAGAGCACTCCGAAGCATCCCGCGCGATGTTGGCGAATTCTGGTATTCCCGTCATTCAAATCATGGATGTTGATGGTGAACCCATCGATACGGCCGTGGGCATTTCCCATCGCCGTGCTGGGCGGCATATGGCCAACGCGATTATCGAGGCTGGATATTCCAAGATCGGGTTTATGGGAACGAAAATGCCACTCGATCACCGCGCGCGCAAACGCTTCGAAGGCTTTACCGAGGCGCTTGCCAAGGCAGGCATCGAGGTGAAGGACCAAGAATTTTATTCTGGTGGTTCTGCACTGGCAAAAGGGCGCGATATGACCCGCGAAATGTTGGAACGCTCTCCTGATTTGGATTTCCTTTATTATTCAAATGACATGATTGGCGCAGGTGGTCTGTTACATTTGCTGGATGCGGCTGTGCGCATTCCTGATGACATCGGGTTGGCAGGATTCAATGGGGTTGAATTGCTGCAAGGTTTGCCCATGCAACTGGCAACGATGGATGCATGTCGTGTCGAAATTGGGGAACGCGCCGCGCAAATTGTGGCCAATCGCGTTCTGGGAAATGAAACAAAAACCGACAGTATCGTTGAGCTTTCGCCAGTGCTAGAGTTTGGGGATACACTTAGGACGATACGCACCTAAAGAGCATTATTTGATCATAGTGAGTACCGCGCGTGAACTTTTCCAGATACGCTATTTACTACATTCCTGATCTGCCCTTGTTTCAAATTGGTTCTGACTGGCTTGGTTGGAATTCTCAATCGGGACAAGAAACTTTTCTATCTGCCGATGACCGTCGCATCACTGATCGGCCGAGAAAATACGGGTTTCATGCAACTGTGAAACCGCCCTTCTTGCTTGCATCGCATTCCACACAAGGTGAACTGCAAGACGCATTTCACGCGTTTTGCGCAACTTCGTCACCTGCGACATGTGGCACTCTAAAAATTGCTCGCCTTGGTCGGTTTTTAGCTATGACGCAAGATGTGCAATCAAACGAAGTGACAGAATTGGCGGCATCGACAGTTTCGTATTTCGATAAATTTCGCGCACCGCTGTCTGACAAAGACATCGAAAAACGCCGCCAACGCAGACTTACACCACAACAAGACGAACTGCTGTTACGTTGGGGGTATCCATATGTGATGCAAGAATTCAAATTTCACATGACCCTGACTGGTCCGCTTGCGGCTAACGAAATTGATGCGATCGAACAACGTGCAAACACACGGTTTCAGGAATTCATTGGTCAATCATCGAACATATCTTCGCTCGCATTATTGGGCGAAGACAATGACAGCGGACGCTTTCACGTAATCGAAAGACTGTCTTTTGGAATGTAAAACCCCGCTTGATTAAAGCGGGGTGAGAGTTTAGCCAGAGCTAAGTCGCGTAATTTCTTCTTTAAGTCGGAGTTTTTGTTTTTTGAGTGATTTGATGTCTATGTCGCTGATACCCGGTGATTGTTGGGCCTTTTCGACGGTTTGTGACAAAGTTTCATGTTTTCTTTTCAATTCGCGAACACGTGCGCTTACACTCATCTAATGTCTCCTTTTACTTATATACTTAGTGGAGCACAGGAAAATCTATTTGTCACGCTGCGTGTGCATCTTGTGTCAATAAAGTTTTCACTACTTTAAGAAGTGTTATTCGCGAAACCAATCGGTTAATGCGCCCCCATCCCGCAAAACTTTTGATATTTTTTGTGAATAATCTTCACCATCTTGTTGATGAAATTCCCCTTTGTGCAGGATCAGGGGCGATTCGAGGCGGAACGCGGCCCGTCCATTTTTCCGCGCATGCGCCATGAACAATGTACTTTCACGTCCCTGCCTAGGAACAATTGGCGTAATCACCCGGCTACCCAGGGAACCGGGCAGGAGTCGCAAAAATTCGTCCATGCGTTCCGTGCGAAAAATAAAGTGCGCATATCCTTTTGGTTTCACCCGCTTTGCGGCCACGCAAAGCCACATGCCCAATTCGTCACTTTCACCCATTGCACGATCGCGACCACCGTCATCGGACCGAGTGCTGGACCCGCGATCAAAATACGGGGGATTTGCAAAGACATGGTCGAACTGTTGATCACGGATCTCGCTTGGCAAGGCGGCCAAATCGGCGCACACAACAGAGAGGGGCAGATTGTTCAGATCCGCGTTGTGTCGCGCCAATTCGGCGTATCGCTCCTGAACCTCTACCCCGGTGATATTTAGGTCTGTCACGCGATGAGCAAGCGCAAGTGATGCGGTTCCCACACCACAACCCAATTCCAAAACCGTTTGGCCGGATTTCGCAGGGATGCTGGCCGCAAGAAGGATTGGATCAATTCCCGCGCGATAGCCTGATTTTGGCTGCGCGACCTTGATCGCACCTGACAAAAAATCATCAACCGTAACGTCATTCATCATGTCAGAAACTGCGCCTCAATCCCATTTTCAATCATGGTATCGAAGGCAATTTCATATTCCTCATCAATCACCATCAAACGCTGTGGTAGAATACCAATCGAGCCTTCCAAAACACTCATATTTACGTCCAGTTCAAAGACCGCTATATCAACCTCACTCAACACGTGCTTGGTGAATGCAATCAGTGTGATATCATTGGTTCGCAAAAGCTCTTTCATATATCCAATATATGGACCGCACACGAAATGTGAAGAAATAGGAGTGCCGCATGGCCCTAGATAACGAGCAAAACAAACCGCATGACGCGCTTGCTCGGATTTTGGCGGATGATATGGATGCGGTGAACACGCTGATCCAAAGACGCATGGCATCGGAACACGCACCTCGGATACCCGAAGTGACAGCGCATCTTGTGAATGCGGGGGGCAAACGTTTGCGGCCTATGCTGACTTTGGCTGCGGCGCATTTGTGTGGATATCAGGGCGATCACCACATTCGTTTGGCTGCAACGGTTGAGTTTATTCACACCGCAACTTTGCTGCATGATGATGTGGTTGATGAAAGTGGTCAACGACGTGGTCGCCCAACTGCGAACCTATTGTGGGATAACAAATCATCTGTATTGGTCGGTGACTATCTATTCTCTCGCTCATTCCAATTGATGGTGGAAACGGGATCGTTGCGCGTTTTGGACGTGCTTGCAAATGCCTCTGCCACAATTGCAGAGGGTGAAGTTCTTCAACTGACAGCAGCACAAGACGTTAAGACAACAGAAGAGACCTATTTACAGGTGGTCCGTGGTAAGACAGCCGCCCTGTTTTCGGCAGCAACTCAGGTGGGTGGTATTATTTCCGCAGCGGAAGAGGATATTTGTCAGGCCCTTTATGATTATGGCGATGCATTGGGAATTGCCTTTCAAATTGCGGATGACCTGTTGGATGTGGTCGGAAATGCAAAGTCAATCGGTAAGAACGTCGGTGATGATTTCCGAGAACGCAAATTGACCTTGCCTTTGATCAAGGCGATTGCGGCGGGCGGTGAACATGATCGCGTGTTCTGGACCCGCACAATCGCAAAGGGCGATCAAGGAGGGGGCGATTTAGAACATGCCATCAAATTGATGCACACAACGGGCGCGATTGAAGCGACACGCAAAGATGCCTTGGATTGGTCGAATAAGGCACAGCAAAGCCTATCTCTGTTGCCGGATAGTGAATTGAAAACAATCCTACAGGATTTGGCAATCTACGTGGTGTCACGCGTTTCTTAAACCATTTTTGTGGCAACAACCCACCAGTTTTCATGCGCCTGCTGCAAGCGCTCTGCTGCTGCATTTGCGTGCTTGATATCCGTGAAAAGACCAAAGCATGTGGCACCTGATCCCGACATTCTGGACACCTGACACTGTGGAATTTCGGAAATTTCATCAACTACGGCTGCAACCTCTGGGACCATTGTCATGGCGGGTGGTTCCAAATCGTTGCGCTGATCACCAAGCCATGCAATATCAACACAATTTTCTGCCACATCCTGCATTGGTGGATTTTGTTTAGAGTTCAGCGCATTGAAAACAGCAGGCGTAGAAACACCAACATTAGGATTAACCAATATCAACCCCCAGTTTGGGGCCGTCGATAGTTGCGTCACATCCTCACCCGCGCCCTCCATCAGGGTCAAACCCGTAGTCATGCAAACAGGAATATCTGCCCCGAGGGCCATCAATTCATCCAAATTCGGCAATGGAACGGACCAATATTGGCTGAGTGCTTTCAGCACTGCCGCCGCATCACTGGACCCTCCACCAATCCCCGATGCCATCGGTAGGTTCTTTTCCAGTATGATTTGACAATCAAGCGATTTGGAATGTTTGTGCGCCATGAACTTGGCGGCCTGAACAACCAAATTACTCTCATCCAAAGGTATACCCGCAGCATAGGGACCGATGACCTGAAATGAAAAATCAGCAGCGGGCGACAGGTGAATTTGATCGCCAAATTCTGTCAAACAAACCAGCGATTGCAATTCATGATACCCATTGGCGCGCTGCCCAACCACATGCAATGTTAGGTTCACTTTCGCGTGTGCAGTGACTTTAATTGTCTTGCTTGTCGACATATAGCGCAGGCTTTCCTTCTTCGCTTAGCACCTGATCAAGCCCAACCTCTAGTTTGCGTAGAATGCGGGTTTCCTCAATTTCTTCGGGATTGAATGATAGGGCGCGACGCCATTGAAAGCGCGCCTCGTTTTTGCGGCCAACCGCCCAATATGCATCCCCCAAATGATCGTTCACAATCGTATCAGTTGCCATCAATTCCGCGGCACGTTCTAGGTCAGGGACCGCATCGTCATATTGACCAAGTCGAAATTTACCCCACCCCAAACTATCAACGATATAGCCAGAATTTGGCTCGATCTCGACCGCTTTGGTGATCATTTCCATCGCTTCATCCAGCTTTTCACCGCGTTCAATCAATGAATATCCAAGGTAGTTTAACACACTTGCTTGATCAGGGTTGAGTGCAAGGGCACTGCGAAAATCCTGATCCGCATTCGGCCATATTTTCAGGCGTTCTTGTGTGATGCCACGGGCATAGTACAATTGCCAACGCACGTTGTTTTGCGCCTCATACATGGAAATTGCGGCATTATAGGCAGGTAATGCTTCATCATAGCGTTCTTCGCGCCGCAAAAAATCGCCCAGTGTCGCATGCGCGACAGGAACATCTGGATAATCTGCGGCTAAATTGTTTAGAACATCAATGCCATCATCAACACGGTCTGATCGGCGCATCGCACCGGCCTTGGCGATCTGGGACGTATAATATTTGGGGTCTTCGGTTCCGATCTTTTCGTAAACACGCAGGGCCAAGGGATACTGATCCAATTCCTCAAGAACGTTTGCCACAAACAACTTAATTTCGGCTGATTGCGGGTTCAACGCCTCGGCAATGCGTGCGTAGACCAATGTCGCACTTGGATCGACCTGCTCTTGGATGAACAAAGCCAGCGTGAAGAATATTTCAGACATCGCCTGCGAAACAGTGCGGGGCAAACCCGAAACGATGGGTTCGTTACGGTCCAAATTTCTGAGGATCACGGCACTTTCTGGTGAACTTCCCACGGAAAACTTCGCATCAAAAAATGCGCGTGCCTGATCTGATTGTCCCATCCGCTGCAGCAACGCAGTTTTAATCAAAAGGGCGCGGTCCGTTAGAATGCCTGCAGTATTGTCAAACCCGTCCAAAACCGCCAAGGCATCTTCGTTTTTTCCATCTGCCAGATACATCATCGCACGATGAAAGGCCGCGAATGTTTCAAATCCGGGACGGCCCGAAATATCATCAATGATGCGCTGCGCCGCTTTGGTATTACCCTGCCCATGTTCTGCCCAGGCCATGACAACCTCGCGGATGAAGGGGTTCAGAGCAAACTCATCTTCGTTTTCAAGTGCTGTGGTCAGACCTGCAAAATCTTCATCCTCAATCTGACCAAGCAATACGATTAGGTTGGTGACAAAATCATCTACCCCACGCTCAGAATACAAATTTGCAACAGGGATCGCATCGCGCAAACGTCCCAAAGCAACGTAGGAAAACAACAAATCCCGCATTGTCGCATCATTGTCGCGATCCATCGTCAAAAAACGCGATTGGTATTGTGTGGCCAGCGCGAAATCGTTTGCACGCATTGCACTTTGTGCCGCCAAATATGGCCCCGAGGCGTCTGACATTGCTCCTGACCCAGACAAAGCCATAAAACAAGCCAATGAAATTCCGAAAATGCGTTGCAACTGCTTATCCCTCGATTTTCGATAATGTAAAGCTAAGCGTAGAAATTACAAATGACAACGCGGGACACATGAATAAACATGGTCCCGCGTGATTTTTGCCGATGAAACCTGTGAACGACAGATTACATGTTTGGATAGTTTGGTCCGTCACCACCCTGTGGCGTTACCCATGTGATATTCTGACTTGGGTCCTTGATATCGCACGTTTTGCAGTGAACACAGTTTTGGAAGTTCACAACAAACCGTGGATCCTGGCCCTCTTCCTCGACCACTTCGTAAACACCCGCTGGACAGTACCGCTGGGCGGGTTCTGCATATTTGGGAAGGTTCACTGAAATTGGGATATTCACATCATATAGCTGCAAATGCGCGGGTTGGCTATCTTCGTGGTTTGTCATCGAAAATGACACGTTGGTCAAACGATCAAATGACAA
>JAAEZW010000082.1 GCA_018222665.1 Paracoccaceae bacterium | reverse complement strand
GGGTCAAACGTTGGGTCAAAACGGTGTGAACATCGCCAACTTTACCCTTGGCCGCACGGATGCAGGTGGCGAAGCGATTGCACTGCTTTATGTGGACGAACCAATCCAAGCCAATGTCCTAAAGGACCTGGAAGCGACAGGTTTGTTTAAACAGGTAAAACCACTGCAATTCGACGTTGCATAATTGATTTATTGGGCCGGTTCGCCGGCCCATTTTTTTTCAAGATGGGCGGACAACATCGTTGTTTGCCGCGCACACTTTGACAGCACCACCAAATCGCTGATCGCACGACCATCGACGTTTTTCAGATCTGATCGTCCCATCATATTTGCAGGCGCATCAATCGCCATATGCAGGGCATCCACAACGTTGAAGCCTATGGCGTTGACCAGTCGGGCAACCCCCTCTGCCTGTGTAATATGCGCACCTGCCAAGGATCCTTCCGAATTGATCAATTGGCCCTCTCTCAAACGCACGGTCATATCATAAAGGTCAAACTGGTCTGGCCCGCCAATCGTTGGCATCGAGTCTGAAACTAAGAAAATGCGCTCTGGATGCGTATGTGCACGAAGCGCAAGTTTGATCATTTCGTCCTCAACGTGAATCCCGTCGCAAATGATACCACAGGCAAGACCCGCATTCATAATCGCAACAACTGGGCCTGGATCACGATTGATCAACGGCGGCATCGCGTTCATCAAATGTGTCGCGCAACTGGCGCCCGCGGTAATTGCCGCCCATGCTTGCGCATTGCTGGCAACTGTATGTCCGATTGAAACAATGACACCTAATTTTGCAATGCGATGAACAGTTTCGGGGTCCACCACCTCGGGCGCAAGCGTTAATTTCGTTGTGATATTCGCGTCGCGCAAACGACACAGTGTTGCAAAGGTGCGTTCATCAAATGGGCGTATTAATTCCGAAGAATGTGTTCCCCTACGTCCCTGCGAAATATGTGGTCCCTCGATATGAATGCCCAAGACATGATCCGTTTGACCATGTGCGATGACAGCGTCCGCCGCCCTATCTATGACATCTGGCGCGTCCGTGATGACGGTCGGCAGAATGCCAATCGTTCCGTATCGGGCATGCGTATCACGGATATGGTCGATCACCTGTGGCGATGGATCATCATTGAACAGGACTCCGCCACCTCCGTTAACCTGCAGGTCCAGAAACCCAGGCGCAACGATGCCGTCAATCTTAATCACCCGTCCATCACTGGGGACAGCGTCGCGTGAAACTAATTGCGCCCGATCATCCATGACATGGACAGCATGTGACGTATCCAACGCCTTTTCCACATAGATTGCGGTTGGGATTATGTATGTGCCTGTTGTCATCCCACCTGACCTTTCAAATAGGCGGCATAGGCCGCACCACGCGCACCGCTTGCATCTCCAGCTTCGGCCAAAACAATTTTGGGACGCTTCACATTCGCCAATGCGCGTTTATCAACGGCAATCGCCAGATCATCAATAACGCCAGCAATTTTTGATAAACCGCCCCCCAAAACGACAACGTCGGGGGCAATGTGGAACGACGAGGTGATGATCATTTCCGAAACGATTTCGCACCATTTTTCCCACACCATCTGTACCGATGGTTTCTTTGATTTTTGCTCAGCGATCTCCATAGGCGACAGCGTTTCACCCAAATAGTGAAGCGCCAATCGTGACAGTCCCGGACCCGAGGCATAGGCCTCATAACAGGCAGAGCGGCCACATCCACATTCAATTATAGGCAGGTCGCTACATACCGAAAGCGGGGCTGCGATGTGCCCAATTTCGCCTGCAATCGAATGCGGCTCTCCGATCAGTTCACCACGCCATGTCATTCCCGCGCCAACACCCGTGCCAAGGATTAAGCCAAGCGTCATATCATGCCCGCGTCCCGCACCAAACACAGCCTCAGACAGGGCAAATGCGCGTCCATCATTTACATAGACTATGCCAGCATCAATTTGCGCGTGAATATCATGAACAATCCTATGATTTGTTGCAGGTAAATTCGCGGTCAGCGCGCGCCCATCCGCCGACAGCACCCCTGCGGCGCCAATTCCAATCGGGACATTGGCCTGATCCGCTTTGGACCACGCAACCAGATCGCCAATCGCATTCAATAGCGCATGATATGTCTGTGGCGTATCAACACGGCGCTTATCCGTTAACGCCCAATCCGCGTCAAAAATTTGCGCCTCAATCTTGGACCCACCCAAATCCAAACCGACTGCCGTCATACTGATACCTCAGGGCACATTGTGCCGATCTTATGCGGTCCAAATTGCGTTTAAAAACCCACTTGGCCGTTTGTTTGGCTCCATTTGACACCGCATTCGTTCAGCAGTGCAATAGATAATGGCATACCACATGCTTTATTTTCACAAATCGCGCCCATTTACACAGTCACCGTAACCTTGGTCAATGTATCGAGGGCGTCAGGGTTGAAACCTACGGCGACTGCAGCATTTTTTATCGTTGGATATAACACATAAATCAATAATGCCGCGGCCGCTGCGGACGCTAAATCGGCCACCCCAAAATCGCTTGTGCGCAATCGATAAACGTCACTGCCCGATTGTGTAAACGGGCCTAGGCGCGATCAAGGCTGTCTTGGGTTGCGGCTTCCTCGGTATCCAAAATCAGAACGGTCAGGGGTTTTGTGACAAGCTGCAAGGGACCATGCAAAATCTTTGAGTTTTAGGGCAACTTCCTGCGCTGCACCCAAACCCGCGCCACGACCGATGACATAGACATTTTGCGCCCGCAATAGACCTGAAACCATGCTATCCAACATCGGCAGATCAAGATCTGTGGTCAACACCTGCAAGTACTGCGCCAAGTTAGGCTAATGCGCAACGCGCGGACGACCCTTTGCGGTGGCGGTCACTAGCGCCTCGACAAAAACTTGACGACTTTCGATTTCAGCCATTTTGATGTCTTGATCCAAGGTCACTTCTATTTGTTCGGCACCTGCATCCTGCGCATCTGATAGCGCAGTTGAGTAGAGCGCATCCTTGATAAAGGATAAAGCCGCATCGCTTTCAGCAAAATCATGGGGGTGGTCCCCATAATGCACCCGATAAAGCCCCTCTGACGGACTGGTTATCGTGGCAGATTTGCGAAATGTGACGCGGCCGACAACGGCACCAATTGCATTGGCGACACCTGCATGTTCCGATAACACCATCGGGCATCCCAATTTTTCACCGACCGCTGGATAATAACTGGGCGCCGAGGCGCCAAGCCCCACAACTGGCACATCAATCCCCAAATCAATGCGTAACAATCCGCGGTGCCCCACCAACCCACGCGTTGTCATAATATGTTTGGCCAAGTCATCAGGGGCCATTTCAAAATCAAACGCATCCTCGGCAAATGCGGTTTCCAAAACGGCCAAACAGGTTTGATGCGTCAACTGATCAATCACAATCTGTGCCATGTGATTTGGATCATCCGACAATAATTCACCCGACCCCGTTCTGCGCCGCATAAACAGCGACAGTGCTTTAATCGCGGCATCAGTATCCCATACATCAACTCGCCCCAATGCATGCGACGCATCAGATGGGGTTAGTGCAGAAATCTGGACCAATCCGCGCGACACCAACCGCATCAGTGCCTGTGCCTCGATCCGGGTTTTTAACACATCGCTGATCGGCTGAAACTGCGCGGTTATGCGGTTGTAGACACCCTCGTCGCGTGCGCTTAATCCCCCCGCTTCAAAAACATCAATGCGGCGTACAAAACGAGCATCATAATCCCCAGGCAGCGTGCCGCGCAACTGGGCGTCCAAGGCAGCATGAACGATGTCGGGGTCAATCGTTGCAGCAAGGGATACGGGCAACACACGGCGTGGGCCCAATGTGACGCCGCCCTGCAAACCCTGCGAGACAAAATGAACCTCACTATCCCCACCCAGACCAAAGGTGCGCATGGCAACGGCCTCGACCATGGTGCGGTATGGGCCCACCTTGGCGCCTTCGGGATCAATGGCAGGCAATCCATCGCGCAAAACGGCAATGTCAGTGGTGGTTCCGCCAATATCCGAAACCAATGCATTGTCAGAATTGGTCAACCACCGCGCCCCAACGATTGAGGCCGCAGGGCCGCTAAGGATTGTTTCAATTGGTTTTTCGCGCGCCTGATCCAGTGAGATCAACGCACCATCGCCACGCACCACCATCAGTGGCGCATTCACACCCAGATCAGAGAGCACAGATTGCGCGCGCTGCAACAACCGATCAATCAGCCCGATCAAGCGTGCATTCAACAAGGCGGTCAGCGCACGCCGCGGACCGTTCAATTTGGCCGAAAGCTGATGTGATAGGCTAACGGGTTTACCCGTTTTTTCGCGCAGTAACTTCAAAACCGCTAGTTCGTGGGTCGGATTTCGTGTTGCGAATTGCGATGCGACTGCAAAGGCCGAAATACCGCTTTGCTGTTCAACCCATTCCTCAATCGCAGCTAGATCAAGCGGGACCGCCTCACCCCCTGCGTGATTGTGGCCCCCTGCAATCGACAAAACAGGATCACCCGCCAATGCTTGGGTCAGGCCATGCTTGTCTAAATCTCCCTCACGAAACCCAATGAAGATCAGGCCAACACGACCCCCCTGCCCCTCGACCAAGGCATTTGTCGCCAAAGTGGTGGAGAGCGAAGCCATCGCGATGTCACCCGCATCGATGCCAGCAGACTGAAGGGTTGCTGCCGCAGCCTTGCCAATGCCTTCGGCGAGATCATGGCGGGTCGTCAACGACTTTGCCGAAGCAATCACTTCCTCTTCGTCACGCAGGATCACCGCGTCGGTATATGTGCCGCCCGTATCTATGCCCAATAGGTATGTCATGCCTGCTCCTTCATTTCCGCTGAGATAGCGCGGCGAACCAAAAACGTCTGTCTATTTGCGGCATGTTTAGCGCGCCATTTGCGACAATCGCTGAACCGCCCAACTGGCGGCGTCAGCAACGGTGGGATCAGGATCGTCGAATAAACCATGGGCAACGGGAATTAGATCGGGCCGCTGTGAATTGCCAATCGCATAAAGGACATTACGCACAAACCGATTGCGACCAATGCGTTTGATCGGGCTGCCCGAAAATTTCGTACGAAATGCAGCATCGTCCAACATCGCCAGTTTGCCAAGATTTGGGGCCATCAAATCTGCACGCGCGTGATAACGTATATCGCTTGCCTCTTTGGCGAATTTATTCCACGGACAGGCGGCCAAACAATCATCGCATCCATAAATGCGGTTACCCATTAACCCCCTCAAATGCGTGTCGACCGGACCTGAATGCTCGATGGTTAAATAGGAAATGCAACGACGCGCATCCAATTGATATGGTGCGGGAAAGGCGTCTGTTGGGCATGCTGTGATGCAGGATCGGCAAGACCCGCAATGATCCACCTCTGCGCTATCAGGTTCAATAGATAAGGTGGTAAAGACAGACCCGATAAAGAACCAGTTTCCCAAATCGCGGCTGACCAAATTCGTATGTTTGCCCTGCCACCCCAAACCTGCGGCCTGTCCCAATGGTTTTTCAGAAACAGGGGCCGTATCAACAAACACTTTCACCTCGCCACCCGAATGTGCGATTAACCAGCGCGCCAATCGTTTCAGGCGTTTTTTAACAAGGTCATGGTAATCCTTGTTTTGTGCATAAACGGATATGGCACCTTTTTCGGGATGTTTCAGGATATCTGTTGGATCATGTTCTGGTGCGTAACTTTCGCCCAGAATAATAATTGTTTGCGCATCAGGCCACAACGTACGCGGATTTGCCCGCCATGTTTGGCGTTCCGCCATCCATGACATTTGTCCGTGATACCCCGCATCGATAAAATCCGAGAGCTTGTCTGGGACATGCGGAATGCTGTCTAGGTGGGTAAAACGGCAAAGCGAAAATCCCTCGGCCCGCGCCTGATCAATGATCGCCTGTTTAAGGGACACGGTGACCCCCTAAACCCGCGCACGCATCAGAAATCCAAATCATTGTAATGACGGGGCGGTGGGAACCCAGACACCTGATCAGATAGGATATTGCGAAACGCAGGGCGCGATTTAATTTTTGCATACCAATCTTTTACAACAGATGATCGGTTCCAATCCACATCTGAAATATAATCCAAACTGGACAAATGCGCGGCGGCCGCAAAATCGGCCAATGTCATTGTATCACCCGCCAACCAACGACGATGCTCCAACAACCAGGCCATATAATCCAGATGGTATTTGATTTTGCGCGCACCCTCTTTGATATTTTTGCTATCGGGAAACCCCTGTCCCGATACCTTTTTGTTCACCCGTTCATAAAGTAGATTTGAGGTCACCTCTTGGTGAAATTTATCATCAAACCACGACACCAATCGGCGCATTTCATACCGCGCCTTGGCGTCTTTGGGGATCAATGAAGGTTCTGGGTTTAACTCTTCTATATACTCGCAGATCGGCGTGCTTTCGGTCAGCAGCGCCCCTTCGTGTCGCAGGATGGGAACTTTGCCCGCAGGGTTGCGACGCAAAAATTCCGTTGATTGTTCCCAATAACGTTCCTCAATCAGTTCAACATCCATCTTTTTTTCGGCCAAAACCAACCGAACCTTGCGGCAGAAAGGGGACAATGGAACATGATAAAGGCGTAACATCGTGGGGCAACTTTCAATTCAAAATCAGTGTATGAATGGCATAATTCCGACGCAGGGATCAATCCATGAAACAGTGTGATCTTTGATCCTTTTGGATCAGAACCGCACCATCTTGAATATTGTCTGCACGATCCAACACGAATTGCGTTGGCGCAGATGCAGAGCGCCCCTTGGGAGCTGGCAAAACCGCAGCAAGGCGTGCAGCCTCGGCCAAGGTCAGGCTATCTGAGGAGATGCCGAAATAATGCAGGGACGCGGCCTCGGCGCCAAAAACGCCTTCGTCAAATTCTGCGACATTCAGATAGACTTCTAATATCCGTTCTTTGGACCAGAACAATTCCACCAAAGGCGTCAAAAAGGCCTCAAGCGTTTTGCGCATCCAACTGCGCCCGTGCCACAGGAAGGTATTTTTCACGACCTGCTGTGTCAGGGTCGATGCCCCGCGATCCCCGCCATCCTGAATCGCGGCGCGAATGGCAGACATGTCAAAGCCCCAATGTTGGCAGAAATTCACATCTTCAGCCGCAACAATAGTCAACTTTAGCGTTTCTGAAATTTCCTCAATCGGCATCCATTCAGAATACACAGACCCAAGTCGCGATTTTTCCGACAGGATGTAGGGGGTTGTTAGAATGGGGGCAAAGCGGAAAACGATGAAAACCGCGATAAAACAGGCCAAACCGCCAATAC
>JAAEZW010000081.1 GCA_018222665.1 Paracoccaceae bacterium | reverse complement strand
GCGCAAGACTTCTAACCGACGGCGCCCTGTTTCACTTAGGGGCGCTTTGTACAGCAGCAAACATGTACTTTTGTCACTGCCCCGCCCCACGCGCCCGCGCAGCTGGTGCAATTGTGCCAAACCAAAGCTTTCGGCGCGTTCAATGACCATGATCGTGGCGGTGGGCACATTGACGCCCACCTCGATCACGGTGGTTGCCACCAACACCTGCGCCTCGCCCTGTTGGAACCGCGCCATGGCCACATCCTTTTGATCATTGGGCATTTGCCCATGAACCAATTCTACAACACCATCGCCTAAGGCCGCACGCAGGCGTTTAAACCGATCCTCGGCCGAGGTGTAATCCAACACCTCGCTCTCCTCGACCAATGGACAGACCCAATAGGCCTGCTTCCCCTTGGCAATGGCGTGGCGCAGTTTGGCGATCACCTCATCAATGCGATCAAGTGATACAACAGCCGTGGAAATGGGTTTTCGACCGGGTGGTTTTTCGTCCAAAATCGAAACATCCATATCCCCATATTGCGCAAGGGCCAGCGAACGTGGAATAGGTGTTGCAGTCATCACCAAAACATCGACTGCCGCCCCCTTTTGCCCCAATTCCATGCGTTGGCGCACGCCAAAACGGTGTTGTTCATCAATAATGGCAAGCCGCAGATCATGAAACTCCACATCGCTTTGAAACACGGCATGTGTGCCAATCAGAATGTGAATATCCCCACGAGCAAGCGCGGCCAGTTTTTCGCGCCGTTCGCGTCCCTTATCCCGCCCTGTCAGCAATTCAATCACCACCTGCGCATCCTCGGCCAATGGGGCCAGTGCTTCAAGATGTTGGCGTGCAAGGATTTCGGTCGGGGCCATCAACACGCCCTGCCCGCCATCCTCGACCGCGATCAACAGGGACAGAAAAGCCACCAAGGTTTTCCCCGATCCCACATCGCCCTGCAACAATCGGTTCATGCGATGGGGATCGCCCATATCCGCCGCAATATCGTCCAAGGCACGTGTTTGTGCGCCCGTGGGATCATAGGGCAAGGCCGCCAGCACCTTTTGGCGCAATTCTCCTGCACCGTGGGTCACACGCCCCTCGGCGCGGCGTTGTTGGACACGTGCGAGGCTTAGGGTCAGTTGATGGGCAAAAAATTCGTCATAGGCCAAACGTTCGCGCGCAGGGTTGGTGGCACTCAGCTCGGCCAAGGACGTGGGTTCATGCGCCTGGCGCACGGCATCGCGCCAATCGAGCCATACTGCCCGTTGTTTTTGCGCGGGATCAATCCATTCGGCCAGATCGGGTATCAATGTCACCGCAGAGCGTGTCGCCCGCACCATCGTTTTTTGCGTAACCCCTGCGGTCAGCGGATAGATTGGTTCAAATTTTGGGATGGTGTGCAATTCTTCGGGGGCGATCATGTATTCGGGATGCACCATTTGGGCGACCCCATCGAATAATTCGACCTTACCTGACACAATCCGTGTCGCCCCAACGGGCAACATTTTTTTCAAATAATCGCCACGGGCATGGAAAAATACCAATTGGAACGTGGTTTCCTGATCTTCGACTTGAACACGGTAGGCTGCGGATTTTGTGCGCCCCGCTTTGTGCGTCCCAACAGTCACTTGAACCGTCAGAACATTGGGTAATTCGGCCCCCTGAACCGTGGCCACCAAATCGCGCTTGATGCCGCTATAGGGCAGTGTGAACAACAAATCGCGCGGCCGTGTGATGCCAAGATTTTCGAAATTCTTCGCAATTTTGGGTCCCACACCATCCAGCACCGTTAATGCGGAAAACAGGGGGAATATGATTTCGGGGCGCGTGCTCATAACCCTGTGATCATGTCAATCCATTGGTCTTCGTCAATTGTTTTAATGCCAAGGTCCGCGGCCTTTTTCGCCTTGGACCCTGCGCCTGGGCCTGCGATCAACAAATCTGTTTTGGCTGAGACCGAACCCGATACCTTGGCGCCTAGGCTTTCGGCGCGCGCTTTGGCCTCGGCCCGGCTCATCCGTTCAAGGGTGCCTGTAAAGACCAACGTTTGGCCCGCAATCGGGCTGCCGTCGGTTTTTGGTTTTTCCGCGTCTTGGATCGTCAGATGCGCCACCAATCGATCAATGCCATCGCGTTCAGCCCCCGGCGCGAAGGCCAGCAACAGGGATTGCGCCATAACCTGACCCACCCCGTCAATGGCAATCAGATCGGCATATGCGTCAGATGTGTGATCCTGTGCCTGATCCATGGCTTGGGTAAATTCGGCCCAATTACCATAGCGTGCGGCAATCAGATTGCCGGCCGCCTCGCCCACATGGCGGATCCCAAGTCCAAAGAGCAAACGCCCAAATCCAATCGTGCGTTTATCATCAATCGCCGCAAACAGGTTTTGTGCAGATTTATCTCCCCACCCATCACGATTTTTCAGGCGGGCCAAATTCGCGCTATCCCGCGCCTGAAGCGTGAAAATATCAGCAGGCTCATTAATCGGCAAAATGGGATCGGCAAAAAACATTTCAATCTGCTTAACCCCCAATCCATCTATGTCAAAGGCCTTGCGCGCCACGAAATGCTTTAATCGTTCCACCGCCTGCGCGGGGCAAATCAATCCACCTGTGCAACGGCGCACCGCGTCCCCCTCTTCCCGCACAGCGGGGCTGTTGCATTCGGGGCATGTGTCGGGAAAGGCAAAAGGCACCGCATCGGCGGGACGTTTGGACAAATCAACATCCGCGATCTTCGGGATAACATCGCCCGCGCGATAGACCTGAACCCAATCGCCGACGCGAATATCCTTGCCATCGCGAATTGGGTCACCATTTGAATCGCGTCCCTGAATGTAATCTTCGTTATGAAGCGTTGCGTTTGACACAACAACACCTCCCACCGTCACAGGATCAAGCCTTGCAACAGGGCTGAGAGCGCCGGTGCGCCCCACCTGAATGTCGATGCCCGACAATCGGGTCCATGCAAGTTCGGCTGGGAATTTATGCGCAATGGCCCAGCGGGGCGTGGTTGAGCGGAACCCCAAGCGGGACTGTAATGCCAAATCATCAACCTTATACACAACGCCATCAATATCGTAGCCTAGCGTTGCGCGCTGCGCCTCGATCAGGCGGTAACGCGCGAGCGCGGCCTCCATCGTGTCAAACCGCATGGTTAAAGGGTTTGTTTGAAATCCAAACTCCGCCAAACGCGCCACTGCGCCCAGTTGTGTTGGGGCCAGTGGTTCAGAGAGTTCGCCCCATGCATAGGCGAAAAACCGTAATGGGCGTTCGCGCGTAATATTTGCATCCAACTGGCGCAAGGAGCCTGCGGCGGCATTGCGGGGGTTTGCGAATGTTTTGCCGCCCCGTTCAGATTGGCGGGCGTTCAAATCGGCAAAATCCGCGTGAGACATATAGACTTCGCCGCGCACCTCAATCACGTCGGGCGCGTTTTGGATTTCATGGGGAATATCCTGAATGGTGCGTGCATTGTCTGTGACATTTTCACCAACGGCCCCATCCCCACGGGTTGCGGCCACAGTTAACTTCCCGTGCTCATACCGCAAACTTAAGGACAGACCATCAATTTTGGGTTCAACCGTAAAGGCGATGCCGTGATCCGTGCCCAAATAGCGTTGAATACGCTCTTGAAAATCAAACATGTCCTGATCATCAAAAGCATTGCCCAAGGACAGCATGCGCACCGCATGCGTTACCTTGGAAAATCCGTCGCTGACGGGGGCTCCCACCTGATCACTGGGGCTATCACTACGTTTTAGATGGGGGAAACGCCCCTCAATCTCGGAATTGCGCCGTTTTAGCGCGTCGTATTCCGCGTCCAAGATTTGGGGCGCATCAGATTGGTGATAGGCGATATTCGCCGCGCCAATCAGATCGGCAAGACGCGCAAGTTCTTCGCGCGCTTGCTCTTCGTTCAAATTCGAAACATCAACGGATCCGGTCATTGCCCTACTTCCCAAATTCTTTGAATAAGGGATAGGTCGAAGGCAGGGATTGGTCCAGCCCAGTTATGATTAGACGGCGATTTTTTGTGTTGCCATGTCGGGCAGCGGGTCTTTTAGCACGTAGCCGCGTCCCCAAACCGTTTGAATGCAACTGTCTTCACCCGTCGCCTCGACCAGTTTTTTGCGCAATTTACACACAAACACGTCGATGATTTTCAAATCGGGTTCATCCATTCCACAGTAGAGATGGTTCAAAAATATCGCTTTGCTCAGGGTCGTTCCCTTGCGTAGGGACAGCAATTCCAACATTTGGTATTCTTTGCCCGTTAGATGTACGGTTTCGCCATCCACCTCGACGGTTTTGGCATCCAAATTCACTGCAATCTTGCCCGTGCGAATAATGGATTGAGAATGCCCTTTGCTGCGTCGAATGATGGCGTGAATACGCGCGATCAATTCTTCGCGGTGGAACGGTTTGGTCAAATAATCATCTGCGCCAAGTCCAAATCCGCGGATTTTGCTTTCTGTGTCATCTGTTCCCGACAGGATTAGGATCGGTGTTGTAATCCGCGCCAAACGCAATTGGCGCAGAACCTCATGACCCGTCATGTCAGGTAAGTTTAAATCAAGTAGGATCAGATCGTAGTCATAAAGCTTTGCAAGATCGATCCCCTCTTCTCCCATATCTGTGCAATACTCATTCAGGTTTGCATGGGTCGGCATCATCTCAATGCTTTTCGCTGTATTTGGGTCATCCTCGACCAAGAGCACACGCATTTCTGCCTCCGTTACGTTTTGAAACCTCCACTAGAAAAAGACAAAATGGTTAACACAAGCTTACTTGAAGTAAAGTTATGAAAAGCAACCCATGGTTGTATATGGTTTTTTATGTGTCACCTTTAGACCGTTGCGCCCATAATCCACATAAGATCGTAACCATTCCTGAAATTCATCATGGGTCAGTTCGTATCTACCGATCGCCACATCCGTGCTGATCAATCCAAACATGACGGCGCGGATCACCGTTGATTTGCGCGCTGCGGTCCAACGCGACAATCCCGCCTTTGGCAAATACGCGATTGTTAGGATTTCACCACTTTGGATTTTAACCACTCTTGGCTTTGTTGATTTTCTTACATACATACAGGTCACCGACTAAGCTTTAGGACGCCCTTGGCGAACATGACCTACCAAACCCCTAATAGGTTGGATTTGAATGGCTCAAATTTTCGCTAGATGTTAGGAAACAGGATACTGACCATATGGCCGAAACCGCGACATTGAATTCATTGGGTTTTGCAAAACCTGCCTCTGAAACACGCGTTGTCGTGGCGATGTCGGGTGGCGTGGATTCATCCGCTGTTGCGGCACAGTTGAAATCCGAAGGCTATGATGTAATCGGTGTCACGCTGCAACTTTATGATCACGGGGCAGCGCTTGCGAAAAAGGGGGCCTGTTGCGCGGGCGTTGATATTCATGATGCGCGCCGTGTGGCCAGTGACATGGGGTTTCCCCATTACGTGTTGGATTATGAAAACATTTTCCGTGATGCCGTAATCGAAGAGTTTGCCGACAGCTATCTATCAGGCGCGACACCCGTGCCCTGCATTCGTTGTAATGAACGCGTGAAATTCAAGGATTTGCTGGAAACAGCCAAAGATTTGGATGCAGATTGCATGGCCACTGGCCATTATATTCAACGCAAGATGGGCCCAAATGGTGCCGAGTTACATTCCGCAGCCGATGCCAACCGCGATCAAAGCTATTTCCTATTTTCCACCACACAGGAACAATTGGACTATCTCCGCTTTCCCCTTGGCCACCTGCCGTCCAAAAATGCAACACGCGCCTTGGCCGCTGAACATGGCCTAATCGTTGCGGATAAACCAGATAGTCAAGACATCTGTTTCGTGCCCGATGGCAATTACGCAGGTGTGATTGAAAAACTGCGTCCGGGTGTTGTGGAGCCAGGTGATATCGTTGACACAGATGGCACGGTTTTGGGCCAGCACAACGGTGTTATTCATTACACCATCGGTCAACGGCGCGGTCTGGGCATCGGGGGTTTGGCCGATCCGCTTTACGTTGTGGAATTGGATGTTGATAAAAAACACGTCATCGTCGGCCCGAAAGAATTGTTGAAAACACGCATTGTTCCCGTGGCCGAGGTCAACTGGCTCGGTGATGACCCCCTGACATCACGCGATGAATGGCATCTAAGCGTCAAGGTCCGCTCAACCTGCCCCCCGCGCGAGGCGATTTTGCGCCCCATCAATGAAAAACGCGTCGAGGTTGAATTATTAAACCCAGAAGAGGGCGTATCCCCTGGTCAGGCCTGCGTATTTTATGACACTCATGGATCGCGCATCTATGGGGGTGGCTGGATCACAAAACGCGCCTAAAGGAAGAGCCCCACCAAGGTGTAAACCAACCCAAAGACCACCAAAAACATGCCGAGCACCCGCAAAACAGGCTCGGCTGATTTGCTTTGAAAAATCGGGGCGATGTAGGGCCAGATGTATTTACGGATCATTTTTTGACCTTCTTTGTGCACGTGCTACCCTTTATAGGATCAAAGGAAAGTGATGACCATGCGCAAAATTTTGATCCTGATCTTCTGCCTCTTTGCCGCGCCACTTTGGGCGGGCTCTGCTGACGCGCTGCTGGATAAGCTGGCACTTGCAAAAACCAAATCAGATGCCGACAGCGTTGTGCGCAGCATTTGGATTGAATGGTTGGGTGCCTATGAAAGTGATCGCGAAAGACAGCTGATGGACAAGGGCATCGGCGCGATGGACAAAAAACGCTTCAAACAGGCCGAGGCGATTTTCACAAGCATCCTGAAATCAAATCCCAATTTCACCGAAGCGTGGAACAAACGCGCGACTGTTCGGTTTCTACAGGGTGATTTTGTTGGGTCCGAGGCCGATATTTACGAGGTACTGATCCGCGAACCCCGCCATTTCGGCGCGATATCAGGTTTGGGATTGATCAACATGCATCTGAACGAACCTGAAAAAGCGTTAAATAGCTTTAAGTTACTTAAAGAAATTCATCCATTTAGCGAGGATGCCACCCTGTTCATCCCCATGCTTGAGGAATCGCTGGGCGTGCGGGATTTATAGATTTCGGTCGCAGTATTAAAAATTTGTGCTTGTGGATGCTTACAATCCTTCAATTAGCACATATTGATAGTTCGGAGGCTACGCATACGCCTGTGTACGGTTAACAGGGCTGAGGCAACGAAGCCCCCGCTCTTGAGTACGGGCGTGGACTTGATCACACGCGATTAGTCTTCGCATTCACTCAGACCGCGCATGATCTGGTCTAGTAAAATAATGGGATATAATCGCCTTTAACATCGCGTAAAACGGTATTCGATTTGATGATGATATTCGTCATTTGGACGCAAAATTGCCTGTGCAAATTTGGGATGATTGGGGCTGTCGGGCCAGATTTGCGGCTCTAACGCGATCCCTGCATAGGGATGAAA
>JAAEZW010000080.1 GCA_018222665.1 Paracoccaceae bacterium | reverse complement strand
CTTCGATATTATGCCCAGCAAATAGTTTTGCGGTTGTTTCATGGGCCAGCGCATGGTCGTAAAGTTCGTCTAAAATATCGTCGATAAATGGTGTAATCAGGCTCCAAGTCTCTGGAACTATTTTAGAAAAAAACATGTCTTACCCTTGCACGTGTCTTGGTTATTTTCCCAATAACGTTCAATTTCCGTGCAAGGTGTAGTTATTCAATCCAAATGATCCTGCGGCCTATCCCTTGGGCTAGGCTGTGTGATCAACGATTTCCAGATGTTGTGCCAATTTCGCGATTTCCGACAGCCATGCATCCACCAATTTTGGATCATCTGGGGCGGCGGTAACCCCCGTTGGGATTTGGTTTGCCAAAACGGCTTTGATCCCGAAACTGACGGGTTTGGACACCAATCGCGCCATTGCGGTTGATGCCTCAGTTCCCCATGCATCCATCGCATAGGTTTGATGCCATACGGTTTTGCCGTTCTGTTCCGCCTGAAGCGAAACACATAAAACAACGCGATCTGGGTCATTTTTGCCATAGGCGTTTTCGGCCCAAAACTGATCTGACATTTCCTTTAATCGTGTGTCGCCTGCTTCACCCGACAAGGTTTCAATTTCGGAAAATACGTCGGCCCAAGCGTCCGCCCACCCATTCAGGCGCAAGGTGCCGCGCACAAATTCGCGCACATTCCATTCAGGTTCAAAATGATATTGCGCCATAAACGGTAGACTGTCGCGGTTTGGATAAACCTCGAATGTTTCGGGCGTTGGCAAAGGGGCCTCATACGAACTGATCGCGTCCCATGGGCGATCCACAGAAAATTCCGCACCATTTTTGATGGATTTTGACGGAGACCGCAGCGCCTTTAGTACGCCCAATGGGGACCAGCTAAATTTGTATCGAAAGGGGTTTGGAACCTTTGGGATACCACCGCAATAGGAAATAAAGCCAAGTTCGTTTGCAGGATCAAATGCATCCGACGCACGATAAAGTTCAACCAACTTATGCGCCATTAGGTGATCAATGCCTGGGTCCAACCCAATTTCATTGACCAAACAAACGCCTGCTTCTTTGGCAGCCCGATCCAGATCACGCATTTCCGGCGCGATGTAGGACGAACTGACGAAATGTGCGCGATTTGCAATGGCGCATTTTGCCAGCGGCACATGGTGATCCCCGGGCAGCATGGAAACAACGACATCGCCTGCGGAAAATTCATTACCCAGAACGTCAATATCATAGACCGCGATGTTGTTGGTTAGATCGCCAACGGCCTCTTGTGCCTTGGAAGCGGTTCGGTTCCAAACTTTTACATCCAAACCTTCTTCGATCAACGCACGTAAACCCGGAATTGCAGACAGGCCTGTGCCACACCAGTGAATTGTCATTTTAAACCTCGCTTACATGGGTTTGGAAAATATCATTGGCCCGTGACCACACGGGTGCATTCAGATCATCAATTGTTTCCAAGGTTGGCAAGAGTTGATTTGCAAAATCAATCGAACTTTCAAGAGGGAGCAGAGATGGCAAATTATCAATTGCCATGACGTCTAGGATTGGATCATCGGCAACACGGATCGCGGGCTGGGCCCATGATGTTGCCCGATCATAGACAGGGATTGGATTATAATCACTGTCAGGATCACATGCGATGTCCCCAATAACCGAAAGGTTGCGTTCGGCTGTCAGCGCAGATTCTGGAACAAAAACAGGGGTGCCTGGACGTGCCAAAATGCAATTGAAAAAGAACGTGTGATCCAAAACCTCAGGAAACGGCCCCCCAGTCGCCGTTTCTGCGATATCCCATTTTGTGACAGGTATGTTTAGGTTGTCACACAGATCAGCCGCACCTGTTCCAACACGCCCCAGTGCGCCAATCACAATCGCATTTGGTGATGCGGAAACACCCTGCATCGCGTCATGTAGGTCGCGCAACAGGGCGTCTTTGTTTGGATATGCGGAAACGGGTCCGCACGTTTCACCTCTTTGTTGTGCCAGCCATGCGATGAAGGATACGGCCGCACCTGCATAGCCCGCCCAATACCCGAAGGCCGCAACGCGGCGTCCTTTGGCATCCGTCAGATATTCAAGATCATAAAGCGTGCCGCCACCCGCCTGAAACCGTTGCAACAGCGCCTTGCCAGAATATTGTCCCTTGAACGCATGACCAAACATGATGTGCCGGTGGATCAGGGGGGTGCCATCTTCGGGCAATTCCTTGAGCCCGAAAATAATGGTCTCTTTCGGGGCATCGGGCCATGTGTTTTCAGCCATTATATCACATCCAGCATCCGCATAATCTGCGATGGTAATGATGCGTGATTGGCTGTCTTCGACCGAAACTTGAATACCCTTTTCTATCAACCTGCGTGCACCGTCTGGTGTTAATCCAACGCGATCTTCGTTTTCACGTTGTTCCGCGCGGACCCAAAGATGTGTCATGATAGCCTCCAAAACAATCGGTAATTAATAATATGTACGTGCATCAACGCGGTCCGAATCCTCTAAATGTGGAAGATTGTTGAATTGCATCAGATGGTATTCACCATGCAAGTATTGAAAACGGGTGACGCCCGTGTTCATGCCCTCTAGCAACATTTTCACCAATGATCTGACATCTAGTCGTAGTGCATGTGCCGCGGCCATTCCAATCACCCCGCCCGAGGTGACGGCCAGCACGTTTTGGCCACTGTGGCGCATATCTTCCATAATGGTCCAAACGCGATTTTCGTAGCTGTCCCATGTTTCGGGAACATCCTGTAATTCACCCGATTTCCATTTGCTGAGCGTACTTAGAAAATGGTTGATGAACCCTGTCCCCTCAAGCGGGGGTTTTAGGTCAAACTGTTTTTCCATTGCTGCGATCAAGTCGTAATAGCGAAATTCGTTCAAACGCGGATCTTGGATTGGATCGGGGCTATCATACAAATCCAACAGCGCCTCGGTGTCGATCTGACGGTTCAATGTGCCCGAATAGACCGCATCATATGCCACCTTGCAATGGCGCAGATGTTCACCCAGCCAGCGCGCTTGGGTTTTGCCCAAATCGCTAAGATTGTCGTAGCCTTCCTCTGTTGTTGCAGATGAATTTGCCTGACCGTGACGGATGAATGTGATGACCGACATAAGCGCCCCTGAATTTGTTCTAACACCTAACAAGCTGTTTGAAACTTGCCAAGGGACTGTCATCTATCGTGGCCGAATTTTCCTGATCGGAAACGGATTGGCGAAAATGCGCCTTTGAGTGTCGGGATTGGCCCTCTGATTCCGATAAAAGAATGGTGTAAGCTGCGATGAAGCAGGAGGACACGATGTCAGACAAAATCCGTTTTCAGTTGGACGGCCAAGAGGTCGAAGCCGAACGTGGTATGACTATTTGGGAAGTGGCCAATGGCCGGGGTTTAGTTATTCCGCATTTGTGTCACAAACCTGCACCTGGATATCGCCCTGATGGGAACTGCCGTGCCTGCATGGTCGAGATTGAGGGTGAGCGCACCTTGGCCGCCTCTTGTATCCGCGAACCGTCCGAAGGTATGGTTGTGCACACCCAAAACGAACGATCAAAACAGGCGCGCCGCATGGTTGTTGAACTGTTGATGGCGGATCAGCCTGAACGCGATGTTGCCCATGATGGTGCATCGCATTTTTGGGATATGGCCGATGCAAATGAGGTTGAAGAAAGCCGTTTTCCAACGCTTGAGGCCGATCGCATCCCACTGTTGGATGATAGCCATGTTGCGATGCGCGTGAATTTGGATGCCTGTATTCAATGTGGTTTGTGTGTCCGTGCCTGCCGTGAAGTTCAGGTTAATGACGTGATTGGTATGGCGGGACGTGGGCATGATGCCTACCCCACATTTGATTTTGCGGACCCAATGGGCGAAAGCACCTGTGTCGCCTGTGGCGAATGTGTGCAGGCCTGTCCAACAGGCGCCCTGATGCCTGCCAGTGTGCTGGATGATCAACAGGTGGGCGATAGCAAAGATTTTGACGAAGAGGTGAAATCCATCTGCCCCTTCTGCGGTGTTGGCTGTCAAGTCAGCCTAAAGGTCAAGGATGGCAAAATTAAACATGTCGAAGGCATCAATGGCCCCGCCAATGAGGGACGTTTGTGCGTCAAGGGCCGCTTTGGTTATGACTATATCCACCATCCCCATCGCCTGACAAAACCCTTGATCCGACGTGATGATGCACCTGCCAAGGCATTGAACGTGGACCCCGCCAACTGGCAAGAGGTGTTCCGAGAGGCGTCTTGGGACGAGGCATTGGATTTTGCCGCACATGGTTTGGCGAAATTGCGCGATGGCCAGGGTGGACGCAGCGTTGCTGGATTTGGTTCTGCCAAGTGTTCCAATGAAGAGGCATATTTGTTCCAGAAAATGATCCGTCAGGGATTTGGGCACAATAACGTCGATCACTGCACCCGTTTGTGTCACGCCTCATCTGTTGCGGCGCTGATGGAGAATGTTGGATCGGGCGCTGTGACCGCGACGTTTAACGAAATTGAAAATGCGGATGTGGCTATCGTAATTGGCGCAAACCCAACGGAAAACCACCCTGTTGCCGCAACCTATTTCAAGCAATTCACCAAACGCGGTGGCAAGCTGATCATCATGGATCCCCGCGGCACCGCGATGAAGCGGTTTGCAACACATATGCTGCAATTCCGTCCAGGCGCAGATGTATCGATGTTGAACGCAATCATGCATGTGATCGTGGAGGAGGGATTGTACGATCAGGCCTTTATCGGCCAATTCACCGAAAACTGGGAGGCCGAAAAAGCGCATCTGGCGCAGTTTACCCCAGAAGCGATGGAAAACATCTGCGGCATCCCTGCCGGGGAATTGCGCGCGGCTGCTCGTACCTTTGCAAACGGCAAGGCGGGGATGATTTTCTGGGGCATGGGTGTTTCTCAGCACATTCACGGCACGGACAATAGTCGTTGTCTTATTTCATTGGCTCTTATGACGGGGAACGTTGGCAAACCTGGTGCGGGTCTGCATCCATTGCGTGGGCAAAACAATGTTCAGGGTGCCTCTGACGCGGGTCTGATCCCGATGTTCCTGCCTGATTATCAATCTGTCATGGATGATGGTGTGCGCAGCGCCTTTACCGAGGTTTGGGATTCTGGTGACTTTTCAAATGAAAAGGGATTGACCGTCACTGAAATCATGGACGCGGTGCATGATGGCAATATCCACGGCATGTATATTTTGGGTGAAAACCCTGCCATGTCTGATCCAGATGTGGAACACGCACGTGATGCATTGGCCAAGCTTTCGCATTTGGTTGTTCAGGATATTTTCCTGACGGAAACCGCTAACTACGCGGATGTGATTCTGCCTTCATCCGCGTTCTATGAAAAATCGGGTACCGTTACCAATACCAACCGACAGGTTCAGATGGGCCGCCCTGCGGTATCACCCCCAGGTGAGGCGCGCGAGGATTGGTGGATCGAAGTCGCCCTTGCGCAAAGGTTGGGGCTGAACTGGAGTTATGACAGCCCTGCAGAGGTCTTTGCCGAGATGAAGTTGAACATGAAATCGCTCAACAACATCACATGGGATCGTTTGATGTCTGAAAATGCGGTGACCTATCCATCTCTTTCGCCAACAGATCCGGGTCAGCCAATTGTATTTGGCGATGGTTTCCCACGGACAGAGGGACGGGCAAAATTCACACCTGCTGCGATCATCGCACCAGATGATAAACCTGATGCGGATTATCCAATGATCCTAACCACAGGGCGTCAATTGGAACATTGGCATACAGGGTCGATGACACGTCGCGCCAGCGTTTTGGATGCGGTCGAGCCTGAGGCAAACTGTTCTCTAAATCCAAAAACGCTTGCAAAATTAGGTGTTGAACCAGGTGCGCATGTGCGTCTGAGCACCAAGCGCGGTTCTGTTGTTGTAATGGCGCGCGCAGATCGTGCGGTGGCCGAGGATATGGTGTTCCTTCCCTTCGCCTATGTCGAAGCGGCGGCGAATATTCTGACAAACCCGGCCTTAGATCCCTATGGGAAAATCCCTGAATTTAAATACAGCGCCATTCGGGTTGAGGCGGCGAATATGGCGTCAGAATGATCTGTTGATCGCAGGGTGGTTAATACCCCGCCGTGCGATCCACCAGATGCAACAGCGGTTCACTCGCCTCATTGCGGCGAATGTTTTCGGCAATCACCTCGGCCGCGGTTGAGGCGCGCGTTTCTGATGCGCGATGAGGCACCACCGTTACTTTGGGGTGTGCCCAATACGGGTCGGATGTGGGCAATGGTTCAGTGCGAAAAACATCCAATGTTGCGTGAGCCAATTGTCCGCTATCGAGTGCCGCTATCAATGCCTGATCGTCAATCAACGGGCCGCGACCGGGGTTGATCACATAGGCACCTTTATTCAGGTACGACAGCGTTTGTGCGTTCAAAATGTTTTCAGTCGCAAGTGTATCAGGCAACAGCAGAATAACGATGTCTGACCCGCTTAGCGCGTCCTTTAGGCCATCCTCACCATAATAACATGTGACGCCAGGGATTGTTTTTTCGCTGCGGGCCCAACCGCGCATATTAAATCCCATATCCCGCAGCGTTTCGGCGCAAACACGACCCAATTCACCCAAACCCAACATGCACACAGTGCGATCTTGGGCCAAGGGGGCGGTGTGATGATCCAACCATTCGCCCGACTGTCCGTGAATGAATAAATCCAAATTCAAATGATGGCGTAGGGTTTGTGCCGTGACCCATTCCACCATCCCACGCGTTAATCCGTGATCAACCATGCGCGTCAATGGCACCTTCAATGTTGGGTTATTCACAACCGCCTCAACCCCCGCCCATAGGTTTAAAACCGCCTTGCATCTTGTGTAGGGCGTAAAATCCTGAACAGGACTGTTTGGCGCATAAACGATGTAGTCGGCTACATCAGGTTTGTGGTTGTCGGATAGGTTGATATCCAAACCCGCCTTTTCAAATGCTGCGGTCAGGGGGGCAAAATATTGGTCATAGCGTTCGGAAATCGCAGCGAACAAAACGTTTAGCGTCACCTTAGTACTCCTCTAGGACGGTGGACATGGGCAGATTGGACCAATCCAAATGCCCCCATAAGAACCAACATGGCAGACCCCCCATAACTAACAAGGGGTAGGGGCACGCCCACGACAGGGGCAAGTCCCATGACCATGGACATGTTCACAGCAAAAAACAAAAAGAACGTAACGCCGACACCCATGATCAACAGTGTTGAAAAGCGATCCTTATTTTGCGCAGCTGAAATCCAACAAAACGCAAGGATCATTAGATAAATGACCAATAAAGACATGCCTCCGATGAACCCTAATTCTTCGGCCAGTGTCGTGAAAATAAAATCGGTATGTTTTTCGGGCAGGAAATTCAAACGCGTCTGTGTGCCTTGCATCAAGCCACGCCCAGCCCAGCCGCCCGAACCAAGGGCAATTTTTGACTGGGTGATGTGATATCCTGCGCCCAACGGATCGGATGCAGGATCCAAGAATGTGTCAATTCGACGATACTGATAGTCGTTTAGCAATTGCCATGTTTGTCCGCGGCTTTGAAAAATCGC
>JAAEZW010000079.1 GCA_018222665.1 Paracoccaceae bacterium | reverse complement strand
CATAAACCCAACTGCGACATTTACGTAAGTCCCAATGACATTTTGGCCCAACCTATTACCTATGCTGTGTAATAGGAGCTACCGCCATGAAAACACGCGCCCTCTATAATGCTGATTGTCCCGTCTGTAATTCCGAAATGTGCCATTATGATGCCTATGCCAAGGCGCGGAATTTACCCATTGAAATTGTGGATTTGAACAAAACAGATTTGTCGGAATGGGGCGTTGACGAAGATCGCGCAACCCGCCTTTTGCATGTGATGCATGATGGCAAAATCCATGTTGGGCTTGCGGCGTTTTTGGTCCTATGGGATCAAATGCCCCGCTATCGGTTTATGGCCCGGATAGCACGTAGTCCTGGATTGTATCAGATTTTAGATTGGGGATACGAACACATCGTCGCCCGCATCATCTATGAACGCCACCTGCGGCGTAAGGCCAAGGGGTTGGTGAATTCGGTGCATGAATAGAGTGTCATAGTTTGCACACCAACGCTTAAGCCCACGCCCGTGGGCGGTGAACAGGGCCGAGGCACCGAACCCCAAAAACCAATCTTATTCCAATCCAATCGCCAGATTGGCAAAGCGCCGACCTCCCCGAGGGAGGCGCTTTCGCACATGCCGAGGTCGGCTTGGGAATAGTCTACGAACATTCACATGTCTCGTGATGCGGGCTATTCGATATCAGTACTCTGACAAAAAATACTTTGACGGGTGACAACCACCTTATCCCTAACACATCCATATCCCATCGCGCGTTGCGCACCGACGTTATACCGACGTATTACCGACGCAAAACAGACCCAGGATTTAGGATGTTTTGGGGATCAAGCGCGCCCTTAATCGCGTGAAGCGCCGAAAGTTTCGCAGGATCGCTATACCGTTCCAAATCATCCACCTTAAGACGGCCAATCCCATGTTCCGCACTATGCGATCCCCCCATTGAGACGACCAAATCATGCACCGTGCGTTTGATTTCGTCCCGTAGGTTCCAGAACTCTTTCTTATCCCGTCCTTTGGGTGGGAAGACATTATAATGGAGGTTGCCATCCCCCAAATGACCAAAGCAATTGATGCGCATATCGCACAATTTTTCCAAATGGTTTGGGGCCACCTTTATGAACTCTGGAATCATCGAAAGGGGCAGAGAAATATCATGGCTGCTGATCGATCCAATGCGGCGGTTAGCCTCTGGAATGGTTTCACGGATCGTCCATATATCCTGCGCCTGCTGCGTGGATTGTGCGATGATCCCATCACTGACCAGACCAGCCTCGTGTCCCAATTCAAACAGGCGTTCAAGCGCATCTGATGCGGATTGTGCACCGCCCATGCCCAGTTCAATCAAAACCATCCATTCTGGTTTAATTTCAATCACTTGGCGCACATTTGGCATGGTTTCAGACAGAAAATCGAACCCCATTTTCGACATCAATTCAAAGGCGGACACTGCCTCGCCCACCTCATCGCGTGTCATCGCCAAAAGGGACAGGGCCGCAGTTGTATTAGGTACGGTGAACAGGGCCACACCCACGTCCCGCGGGCGCGGCGCAAGCTTTAGCGATGCACCTGTGATGATGCCCAATGTCCCTTCGGACCCGATCATCAGATGGCGCAGGTCATAGCCTGTATTATCCTTGCGCAGACGTCCCAACCCGTTCCAAATTGCACCGTCCGCCATGACAACCTCTAGGCCCAAACACAGATCACGTGTGTTGCCATAGCGTAGGACATTCACACCCCCCGCGTTCGTGGCAAGACACCCGCCAATCCGCGCGCTGCCCCCAGAGGCCAAAGAGAGCGGAAACAGGCGATCCACATCTTCGGCGGCCTGTTGGATATCGGCCAAAATGGCACCCGCATCCACGATCATCACGTTTTCTTCGGGATGAACGGCGCGAATTTTCGTCATCTTTTCAAGGGATAAGATCAACGGAACCGCTCCTGTTTCGGCAAGTTGCCCACCCACCAATCCAGTTCCACCACCATAGGGAATAATCGCCACGCGGTGGGTGTGGCACAGTTTGACAAGGGCGCTCACATCCTCGGTTGTTTTGGGACGCGCGACATATTCCGCCTGCCCCTTCCAGCGGCCGCGGGGCTCTTCGACATAGCCCGGTTCTACGGGGAAAAGAAGATGCGCCAATCCTGCATTTGACGCGATCGCGTAGAAGTTTTGATCCGCTGGTAAATAGGTATTCATGCCATGCCCACTGTTGTCCGCCCACGCCGATCCGCGCGTAAAGCAGCATATAGGACGTGGGTCCGCCAACGGCCATTAATTTGAATATAGGCCTGTGCGACACCTTCGTATTTATAGCCACATTTTTCCAGAACCCCGCGCGATGCAACGTTTTCGGGTAAACAGGCGCTTTCAACTCGGCTTAGATCCATTGTGCTAAAGGCATAATGGACCATCGCACGCAGGGCTTCTGTCATGTATCCGTGGCGCGCATAGGGGTGGCCAATCCAATATCCCATGGTCCCCGTTTGCGCAGGGCCGTGGCGGATATTGTCCAAGGTAATCGCCCCTACCAATTTGTCATCTTCACGGCGGAACATGAACAGTGGAATGGCCGTGCCGCCGTTGATATTTTTCTGTGACCAATAGACCCGATTTGAAAACGCTTTCCGTGACAAATGATCAGGTGACCATGTGGGTTCCCAAGGGGTCAAAAATTCCTTTGAGGCATAGCGCAATTCAGACCATTGACGATAGTCGGTTTGAACAGGCGCGCGCAGGTATAAACGTTCGGTGTCGATCCATACTTTGCGCTTAAAGAAAAACATTATGCTGCTCGTCGCGCCTCAAGTGCGGATAAATCAGGCGCCGCTGCGATTGGACCATAGAGGGCGGTTGCCATCTTGGCACTGCTTGCAACCGATTGCGCGTAGGTGCGCAGTTTGTCCAAGTCCACCGCGTCGACGCGGGCCACTGTTTCCTCTAGGTTTGGAACCTTACCCCAAATCTGAACCATACGGGCCAAACGTTCAGCACGGTTTGATGCGCTTTCTAGTCCCATCAAAAGACCCGCTTTCATTTGAGCGCGCGCGCGGTCTAGCTCTGCTTGGTTTAGCGTATCTGCCGCGCGCTTCAGCTCATCAATTGTGATGTTGGCCAATTCCCCGATTTGTGCATCCGATGTACCTGCGTAAATCGTGGTCATACCCGTGTCGCTATAAGCGCCCGCTTGGGCAAAGATCGTATAACACAGTCCGCGTTTTTCACGCACCTCTTGGAATAGGCGCGATGACATCCCGCCGCCAAGCGCGATTGAATAAATCTGTGCCGTATAAATATCGTCATCACGGTAACTTGGTCCTTCAAGGGCAAGTGTGAAATGCGCCTGTTCTAATTCCTTTTCGCGGCGCAATTCGCCGCTGTGGAATTTTGCGTCACCATCTGTTTGCCCCGCGGGAATGATCGGCAAATCACCGAACGCATCGGACAGCAATTGGTAGAGCTCGTCGTGATCAATCCCACCTGCGGCGGCAAAAACCATGCGATCAGGTGAGTAATGTGACGACACAAATTGGATCAAATCATCCCGATCAAAACGCGCGACATTATCGGATGGTCCAAGGATTGATCGACCCAAAGATTGCTGGGGATAGGCGGTTTCCTGAAGCCAATCAAAAATGATGTCATCAGGGGTATCCAGTGTTTGGCCAATCTCTTGAAGGATCACGCCACGCTCTACCTCGACCTCGCGTGGATCATAGACAGAGTTGCGCAGAATGTCGGCCAGAATATCAACGCCCAAACGCACATCTTGGCGCAGCAGGCGCAGGTAATAGGCTGTCGCCTCGCGCGAGGTATAGGCATTGATATATCCACCCACATCCTCAATCGCTTCAGCAATGTTCACGGCGCTGCGTGTGCGGGTGCCTTTGAATGCCATGTGTTCCAGAAAATGCGCAATCCCCGTTTGAGATTGTGTTTCATTTCGCCCACCGGCCATCACCCAAACCCCAAGTGCCACGGATTCTAGCCCTGGCATATGCTCGGTTACGATTTGAAACCCATTGGGCAATGTGTGGTGATGAATGCTCAATTTGCGATCCGATCTTTTACAATGGCCTTTAGCGCCTCAAGGTTGTTGTCAACGCGGGTCATACGTTCGTCCCGCTCAAATAGGTCGGACATGCGCGGGGGTAAAGGGGGGCGAATACCTGTTGCGGCCTCGACCGCGTCAGGAAATTTCGCAGGATGCGCCGTGGCCAATGTGATCATGGGCGTATTCGCATCACGCAAACGGTCCGCAACCTGTGTTCCGATTGCGCTGTGCGGACACAAAAGCTCGGCATGCGTGGCCAGACTATGGGTGATTTCGGCGGATGTTTCTGCCTCGCTTACACGGCCACTGTCAAAGTTTTCGCGCAATGCATCCACAACACCCTGTGACAGGGCAAAGCCGCCATTTGTTTTTAGTTCATTCATCACCTGAGCAATCGCGGCCCCATCGCGATCATAGGCATCAAACATCGCGCGTTCAAAATTTGAACTGATCTGAATATCCATCGATGGGCTGATGGATGGGATCACGTCGCCCATGCGGTACTCACCCGTGCTAAGGCAGCGATGCAAAATATCGTTTTGGTTTGTCGCCACAACCAAACGATCAATTGGCAGCCCCATGCGTTTGGCAATATAGCCCGCAAAGATATCCCCAAAGTTTCCTGTTGGCACGGTAAAGCTGATTTTGCGATGTGGCGCGCCCAACTGAACCGCGGATGAGAAGTAATAGACAACCTGAGCCAAAACACGCGCCCAGTTGATTGAATTCACACCTGCCAATTTCACACCATCGCGGAATTCAAAATCATTGAACATATCCTTTAGGCGGGATTGGCAATCATCAAAGGTGCCATCAACCGCCAAGGCATGCACATTGGATTCCGTTGGTGTTGTCATTTGGCGGCGCTGTACCTCTGACACGCGCCCATGCGGATAAAGGATGAAAACATCCACCGCATCCAGCCCGCGAAACGCCTCAATCGCGGCGCTGCCTGTATCGCCACTGGTTGCGCCAACGATAGTGACACGATCCCCACGACGGTTAAGCGCCACCTGAAACAGTTGCCCGATCAGCTGCATTGCGAAATCTTTGAACGCAAGGGTTGGACCATGGAAAAGTTCCAGCAAGAAATGGTTGTTATCCAATTGCACCATCGGCGCGCGCGCCGAGTGGCCAAAGTTTGCATAGGCCTTGGCGATAATGTCCGTGAATTCCGCATCTGTAAATGTATCCCCAACAAAGGGGCGCATGACCTGAAACGCGATCTCTTCATAGGATTTGCCCGCCATTGCGGCGATATCAGAATGAGACAGAGATGGCACAGTTTCCGGAACATAAAGCCCCCCATCACGTGCCAAGCCCGTGAGCATCGCTTCTTCGAAGCTAAGGATTGGTGCATTTCCGCGGGTTGAGATATATATCATGTCTCTGAACTCTTTCTTCTGCGTGTCCCAAATAGGAAAAGGCCGCTCATCCCTGCCCAAACAGTCGCAAGCGAATACCATGTAATTGCATATTGCAGATGATCGTTGGGAATACCACTGCTTGAAATAGGGATCGGTGAAACTTTTTCACTGCTGGGGGTAATTTCGCGTGCGATCACCAGGATCGGATCGGCGTTCAATGCCTGTGCCACTGCTGGGACGTCGCGCGCAAACCATATGTCCCGCGTTAGGTCAGGTTCGGGAGTATATTCATCCACCTCATCCGGCCAATGCAAATTGCCCAAAACCGTTGCCGCATCATTTCGCAGATCTTCGGTTTGGTCAATTTTGACAAACCCACGATCAACCAGAATAACACGGTCCGCGGTCTGAAACGGTTGAATAATACGATACCCTGCGCCGATCAATTTCTGGCTTACCAGCACTCGGATACGGGTTTCAAGGAAACGTCCAGACACTTCCACAGGTTGGTATTTGTGCGCCTCTTCACTTGGCGAAAGGGGAAGTTTGATTGGCGCACCCGAAATTTTCACATCAATTTCCGCCAGAATACCCTCTTTCCAAGCAAGGCGTTGGACCTGCCATGTTCCCAGCGATAGCAAGACTGCAATCCCAGCCAGACCGATAATCAGAATAAAAATTGTGCGCCGCACCACTATCCCCCAAGTAGGAAACGCGCGAAGTCAGACTTCGCGCGCTTTCATTCATAATTTGCATGCGTAACATGTTGGTCGATTAGCCGCCCCAGACATAAACTGCTGCGAATAGGAACAACCATACAACGTCAACAAAGTGCCAGTACCATGCCGCCGCTTCAAAGCCCAAGTGTTGTTCTGGGCTAAAGTGACCGCGCATCGCACGTAGCATACAGATGAACAAGAAGATCGTACCAACGATCACATGGAAACCGTGGAAACCAGTCGCCATAAAGAAGGTCGCGCCATAGATGTTTCCAGAGAAACCAAATGCCGCGTGCTGATATTCATACGCCTGGAACACTGTGAAGATCAGGCCAAGTGCAACAGCAATCGCCAAACCATTGATCATGTCCTTGCGGTTGCCTTCGTGTGCAATCGCGTGGTGCGCCCATGTTGCCGCGGCACCTGAACACAACAGGATCAATGTGTTGATCAATGGTAGGTGCCATGGATCAAATGTTTCGATACCAACAGGTGGCCAAACACCGTCCACCATAGGGCTCATTTCGCCCATTGGGTACATCGCGTGCTTAAAGAATGACCAGAACCAAGCAGAGAAGAACATCACCTCTGACATGATGAACAGAATGAAACCATAGCGCAGGCCAATCAAAACAACTGGTGTATGGTCGCCCACTTTGTTTTCAGTCACTGTGTCAGCCCACCAACCGAACATGACATAAAGAACACCAACAAAGCCGATAAGCCCCATCCAAGGACCAGAAAGGGTAATCATTCCGCCCAAGATCGTTGTTTCGCCTTTCATCGCAACTGTTGCGCCAAAAAGCATTACAAATGCAGCAACAGCGCCCAGCAGTGGCCAGAGCGATGGGTTTAGAATGTGATAGTCGTGATTTTTTACATGCGCCATTTTGATCCCTCGTCGGAAGGTTTAGTTAAGTTTCGTTAGTTCATCTGTATCCGGTGAAACAAGCGCTGTCTCCTCGGGTAGATCGATTTCATAAAAGGTGTACGACAATGTGATGACTTTTGTATATTTCGCATCACGGTCGTCTACCAATTCAGGGTCCACAAAGAAAGTGACAGGCATTTGCACACGTTCGCCGGGTTGCAAAACCTGCTCTTCAAAGCAGAAACAGTCAATTTTCGTGAAAAATGCACCCGCCTCGTAGGGGGTTACATTATAGGACGCTGATCCAGCGATCGGGCGATCATGTGGGTTATAGGCCTCATAAAACGCCAAACCCGTTTCACCAATTTTGATTTCCATTTGACGTCGCATGGGTTTGAATGCCCATGGCATGTCGCGTTCAAGCGATGCATCAAAACGTACTTTAATTGTGCGATCCAAAACCACATCGGATCCCGCCTCGGCCGTGTTTGTGACACCACCAAATCCAGTCACACGGCAGAACCAGTCATAAAACGGCACAGATGCCCATGCCAGCGCCCCC
>JAAEZW010000078.1:2726-7678 GCA_018222665.1 Paracoccaceae bacterium | reverse complement strand
GTGGATAGCATGACGTCTTGTGCCAATACACGTACGCGCACAGACTGTCCAATTTCAGCGTCGAGTCTGGGTAGATAAATAGGTCCTGATGCGCTCTGCAGCTTGCTCAAGCCATCGTCTTCATGTTTTTCGATCGTCGCCGTTAACAAGGCCCCCGCCGATTGAAGACCCAATTGGGGCACAATATTTGGATCGGCAAATACATCTGTCGCAGATCCCGTTTTGATCACGCGCCCATTGTCGATTGCCACAACCTGATCTGCCAATCGAGCAATCTCGGAAACCGAATGACTAATATACAGAATCGGAACTTGGGAATGATCGCGCAGACGTTCGATATATGGGAGGATTTCCGCCTTTCTTGGATCATCCAAGGCAGACAGCGGTTCATCCATTACTAAAAGCGACGGGTTTGATAGCAGCGCGCGTGCAATCGCAACCCGCTGACGTTCTCCGCCCGACAACCCCGCCGGTCGACGATGAAACAGATGATCAATGCCTAAGATATCCAAAATTTCGGACAGGTTAGTTGTGTCAGTCTGGCTGCGGCCGTATCGTTGTGCATATTCCAAATTGCCCTGCACTGAAAAATGCGGAAACAACAAATCCTGTTGGAACACATACCCAATGCCACGGCGATTTGCAGGTCGGTTGACCCTTTGTTCACTGGAAAACAAAACTTCTTCATTCAGGGCAATATGCCCTTCCGTCGGTGCGAAAGCCCCTGAGATCACTTGTGCAATCGTTGATTTACCGGCTCCTGAGCGCCCAAACAACGCCGTCACGCCCGACCCGGTACTGAACGTGATGTCCAAGTTAAACCCGGAAAATTGATGCCTTATAGAAACAGTTAGTGTCATTGACCGTGCATCCGTTTTTGAACACGTCGCGCCAACCATTCAGATAGCAACAAAGCAGTAACCGATATAACAATAGATACAAACACCAGCGTAAACGCGCCCTGATCTTTGCCGGGCATTTGCAAAAACCCGTATATTGCCGATGGGATCGTTTGAGTTTGGTTTGGAATATTGCCCACAAACGTGATCGTTGCCCCAAATTCCCCCAATGCCTTGGCAAAGCCTAAAATGGCACCAACAACAATACCAGGTAGCGCCATGGGCAGCGTAATCGTGAAAAAAACTGCACTTGGACGGGCCCCTAGCGTCAGGGCAGCGTGCTCCAAATCGGGGTTAATTTGTTCAATCGAAAGCCGCACGGCGCGTACGACCAGCGGAAACGCCATGATTGCCGCCGCCAAGACCGCGCCCGTCCATTGAAAGGCTATCGTGATCCCGAAATAGTTATTGAGGATTTGACCCGCAAACCCCGCACGACCAAAAAACATCAATAATAGGTAACCCGTGACAACGGGTGGCAAAATCAATGGCAGATGGACCAAAGCATTCAAAACCTCACGCCCCCAAAATCGGCGGCGCACCAGCAAAAACGCAACCCATACGGCGAATGGCAGAGATAAAAAAGTTGCCCAAATGGCGATCTTTAGTGATAGCAAAATCGCCGCCAATTCTTGTTCACCGAAATATAGCATTTGCCTGCCGATCTGTTTCACGCACTATAGTTTCAAAACATTTACGCAGATGCAATGACAACAAAATGATTCAGGGGTTGCAGATTCGGATTGAGAGGCGTATGTAGCGTCCAACAGCGGTTTGTTGGAAACAACACTCCACCGAAAGTAGTTCACGGGCCGCGCGCCCGTTTTTTTGTGTTTGGACATATGACGAATAGCTTAATTGCAAAAACAGCGATGGATCAACGGATCGCCGAAATCATCAATCCCGTCATCGAAGATATGGGGTTTGAATTGGTGCGCATTCGTTTGATGGGCGGCCAAACGAAAACGCTACAGATCATGGCAGACAAACCCAATGGCGGTATCGAGGTGGATGATTGCGCCGACATTTCAACTGCGATCAGCGCAGTCATGGATGTCGAGGATCCAATCACAGACGCCTATACACTTGAGGTATCAAGCCCTGGGATTGACCGCCCCCTGACACGGTTAAAAGACTTTGAAACCTTTGAAGGATACGAAGTGAAATTGGAAACAGCGGACATGATCGACGGGCGCCGCCGTTTTCGTGGGGAACTTTCAGGCGTTGAAGGCAATGAAGTGCTAATCAATGTCGAAGAAGGAACAATTGGATTGGAATTTGATTGGCTATCAGAAGCCAAACTGATCCTGACCGATGATCTAATCAAAGAAATGCTACGCCAACGCAAAGCGTCGGGCGATATCAACCAAGATGATTTCGATGAAATCGTGACCGAACAGTCCGAGGAGGAATAAGAATGGCAATTACCTCAGCCAACCAACTAGAATTGCTACAGACAGCCGAAGCGGTTGCACGCGAAAAAATGATCGACCCTAGTTTGGTCGTAGCGGCGATGGAAGAAAGCTTGGCCCGTGCTGCGAAATCTCGCTATGGCTCAGAAATGGACATCCGCGTTTCGATTGATCGTAAAACGGGTCGTGCAACGTTCACACGCGTTCGCACCGTAGTCGAGGACGAATTGCTTGAAAACTATCAGGCAGAAATGACTGTTGAACAAGCCAAGCAGTACATGGAAAATCCACAGGTGGGCGAACAGTTCATCGAGGAAATTCCACCTGTTGATATGGGGCGCATCGCAGCCCAATCTGCGAAACAAGTTATCCTTCAAAAGGTACGTGAAGCCGAACGTGATCGCCAGTACGAAGAATTCAAAGATCGTGCGGGCACAATCATCAACGGTGTTGTTAAGCGTGAAGAATACGGCAACATCATCGTTGACGTGGGCCGCGGAGAAGCAATTTTGCGCCGAAATGAAAAAATTGGTCGTGAAAGCTATCGCCCGAATGACCGAGTGCGCTGCTTCATCAAAGAAGTACGTCGTGAAGTGCGTGGTCCACAAATTTTCCTTTCGCGTACGGCGCCAGAATTCATGGCGGAATTGTTCAAAATGGAAGTGCCTGAAATTTACGAAGGCATCATTGAAATCAAATCTGTAGCACGCGATCCTGGTTCACGTGCAAAAATCGCGGTTTACACAAACGATCATTCAATTGATCCCGTTGGCGCCTGTGTCGGTATGCGCGGCAGCCGTGTGCAGGCCGTTGTAAATGAACTTCAGGGTGAAAAAATCGACATCATCCCATGGAACGAAGATCAGCCAACATTCTTGGTCAACGCATTGCAGCCTGCTGAAGTTTCAAAAGTTGTTTTGGATGAAGAAGCAGGCAAAATCGAGGTTGTTGTTCCAGAAGAACAGCTATCGCTTGCGATTGGTCGCCGCGGTCAAAACGTGCGTCTTGCAAGCCAGCTAACAGCGCTTGATATCGACATCATGACCGAGGCCGAAGAATCAGCACGCCGTCAGAAAGAATTCGAAGAACGCACCAATCTGTTCATGGAAACCTTGGACGTTGACGAATTCTTTGCACAGTTGTTGGTTGCCGAAGGCTTTACCAATTTGGAAGAAGTTGCCTATGTCGAAATCGATGAACTCCTTGTCATCGATGGCGTTGATGAGGCAACAGCGGACGAGCTACAAACCCGTGCACGCGAATTCCTAGAAGCGCAAGCACGTGCCGCAATGGAACGCGCACAAGAACTTGGCGTTGAAGACAGCCTAATTAACTTCGAAGGTCTGACACCACAGATGCTACAAGTATTGGCAGAAGATGGTGTTCTAACCTTAGAAGATTTCGCAACATGCGCCGACTGGGAACTGGCAGGTGGCTGGACGACAGTTGATGGCGAGCGTGTAAAGGACACAGGCCTACTGGAAGAGTTCGACGTTTCATTGGAAGAAGCACAGGATTTAATCATGACCGCACGTGTTATGTTGGGTTGGGTTGATCCAGAGGAATTGGTTGCAGAAGACGCAACCGAAGAAGTCGAAGAGGACTAAGATACCAGATGGGTCGTGGCGAAAGACATATGAAGTCCGATGTTGCAGAACGCAAATGCATCGTGACAGGCGAAGTTCAGCCCAAACATGGGCTGATCCGTTTTGTCGTATCGCCCGACAATCAAATTGTGCCCGATCTGGCAGAGAAATTGCCAGGTCGCGGTATTTGGGTAAGTTCGACGAATGACGCCGTTTCTGCGGCGATTGGCAAAGGCCTTTTTTCCCGCGGTGCTAAAAAACCCGTAAGCGTTGATCCCAACTTGTTGACGGATTTGATCGAAAACATGGGGCGTCGTGTGGTTGAATTAATCAGCCTTTCGCGCAAATCAGGCCGTGCAGTTGCAGGGTATGAAAAGGTGAAAGATTGGCTTTTGAAAGAAGAAGCCCAAGTCCTGATACAAGCATCAGATGGGTCCGAACGGGGCAAGTCGAAATTAAGCACGCCTTATGGCGGATCCTTTATCGGCTGGTTAACGGCCGATGAATTGGGCGCGGCCTTCGGGCGACAAACGGTAATACATTGTGCTCTCGCCTCTGGCGGTTTGACGCAACGTGTAGTAGATGATGCGAAACGACTACAGGGTCTTCGCGAAAATAACGGTGGCAAAACTGCGACCGGGAAGGAAAAGACAGCTAGATGAGCGATAGTGACGGCAAAAAAACATTGGGTGTTCGTGGCGGCGGTCCACGTTCTGGGAACGTAAAGCAAAGCTTTAGCCACGGCCGTTCCAAAAATGTCGTGGTCGAAACCAAGCGTAAGCGCGTTGTCGTACCAAAACCAGGTGCTGCAAAACCTGCCGCCGGTGGTGCAGGTACAGCGGGCGCGTCTGGTGCTGGGGGCATTCAAAATGCCGAGATGGAGCGCCGATTAAAAGCGCTACAAGCTGCAAAAGCACGCGAAGCAGAAGAAGTTGCCACACGCGAAGCAGATGAAAAAGCGCGCGTGGAAGAGCGCGAACGTCGCCGTGCCGAGCAAGAAAATAAAGAACGCGAACAGCGCGAATTAGAAGAACGCGCAAAGGCAAAAGCCGAAG